>CAURDG010000023.1:0-12499 GCA_963523555.1 uncultured Cardiobacterium sp. | reverse complement strand
TAATATTGACCTATTATTTAATATCTGTATGAATAATTAAGTATATTAGCCATAATGCTCTTAATTTTTCATACAAATCTTCCCTGAATGCTGCGTAAATGCGGCAAGTCTGGCATTAATGTTGTATGAAAAAATAAGCTAATTAGCTATAAAACCTGGATTCACGCCAAGCGGGATAAACACTAGGTTCGTGCCAAGCGGGATAAACACTAGGTTCGTGCCAAGCGGGATAAACACTGGGTTCGTGCCAAGCGGGATAAACACTGGGTTCGCGCCAAGCGGGATAAAACCTGGGTTCGCGCCAAGCGGGATAAATATTGGGTTCGCGTCAAGCGGGATAAATACTGGCCGTTGATTCTTATCCGCTCAACACAACAACACGGCCGCAACGACCACTTGCACTACCGTTAGCAGCAAAAGCTGCCAACACAGCCGCACCGCCCCATGACAGCGCATCACAAGTGGGACGCCTGCTTGCTTGCGTCGTCCAGTCAGCATGAACAGCGCTGCATCGAAGCCCAACATATCAACAGTCCCATCTGCCCAGCGGCGAAAAATGGCAGCATCCAAGGCAATACGCCAGTGCCAGTAGATAGAGGCAAGTAGTAACACCACCCACACCGAAACGGATACCGGTTCATCTGCTCGCCAGGCGGTTACTGCTGCCAGCAGTAGATTGAAAGGTAGTAGCCTGCCTGTAGCAGCCAGCAGATCGGTGGTGGTGTGTAATAGGGATGCATCATCTGACATGACAAAATCCTTTGAATGCTCATGAAATACGGGAAAAGCGAGCGTTTATCCAAACCTAAGCGATAGATGCCTAGTATTGCAAGATGAACGCACTACCGACTCCTGTTATCTACGACCAAGACCACGAATAGAAAGCGGCATCACCATGATGATTTTTCGCCGCCCATCGTGCTGCTATAAAACTTTGTGATTAGGGGCCGGTTTCGGCTTGGCCTTGCCATTTGCAATACAGGCTGAAATCCAACCTACGCCAGGTCATTTTTCAGTGCAGTCTTTTCGCTCACACCAGACGAAAGCAACAGCGTAATCGCGTTCGTCGCTTAAGCTGAGGTGGATGATACTGATGCTGCTCGCTTGACATAGGACTCGCACAACTTCCGTGTCGGCAAAAACAGGGGCGCCCAGTGTTGTTTTGTCGAGTCGGATGGCGGGCATGACCAGTGGTGCACGTAAGCCCGTGCCTAGTGCTTTGCCCAGCGCTTCTTTAGCCGCCCAACGCATGGAGAGAAAGCGCACGGGGTCGCGTTGTGTGCCAAGTTGGACGAGTTCGTCAGGATGCAGGATTTTTTTCGCCAGACGTTGTCCATGTATTTGCCACAGAGTAGCGATGCGGCGTTTATCGATGATATCGGTGCCTATCATGGGTGTTGAGGAGCAGATATTAGGTGTCTACCTATCTTAATATTTGCAGAAAGAGTCGCAAAAACAGAAGGAAGTCCCTCACTCGCTTACGGATTGGAGCAGCAAGCTTAGTGAAGGAGGGGAGGGTATTAGCTCGCAGGATGAAAGCGCGCCAAGCGCAAACCCGTAGGCTGCCTGTACCTTCTTTCGTCATGGCCAGCCACCCAGGCACCCATGAAAATAATGTGAGCATTATTTTTATAGGTATTTTCCCTTCTGCAAAGGGGAGGAGGGATTGTCCATCGTCCTAAAAGCTTGAGGTGTGCAGACATCTATGGATAAGCAAGGGATTTTGGGATGATATGAGGAAATAGGTGGATGCCTATGTCTAAACTGAATACAAAGAATGCAGCCTAGAGGCTGCATTCTTGTTGGTATTATCCTTAGAGGAGGTCACGGCAGTTAAGATCAATGAAGGCTTGCTCCAGACGGGCGGACATGGATTCTTCCATCTTGCGCAGCCAGACACGCGGGTCGTAGTATTTTTTGTTCGGCGCATCCGGGCCTTCCGGGTTGCCGAGCTGGCCTTGCAGGTAGGCTTCGTTCTTCTTGTAGAAGTTGAGAATGCCGTCCCAGGAAGCCCATTGCGTATCGGTGTCGATGTTCATTTTGATCGCACCGTAGCTGATGGCTTCGCGGATTTCCGCTTGAGAAGAGCCGGAGCCGCCGTGGAAGACGAAATCGATCGGCTTGGCGGCGAGGCCGCGTTCTTTGGCGACGTATTCTTGGGAAGCACCGAGGATGCTCGGTTTGAGTTTAACGTTGCCGGGTTTGTACACGCCGTGGACGTTGCCGAAGGCGGCAGCGACGGTGAAACGCGGGCTGACCGGGCTTAGTTGGTCATAAACGTAGAGCACATCTTGCGGTTGGGTGTAGAGGCGGGATTCATCCACACCGCTGTTGTCCACACCGTCTTCTTCACCGCCGGTGATGCCGATTTCGATTTCGAGGGTCATGCCCATCTTGTTCATGCGCGCGAGATATTTGCGGCAGATTTCCATGTTTTCTTCGATCGGTTCTTCGGAGAGGTCGATCATGTGTGAGGAGAAGAGCGGTTTGCCGGTTTCGGCGAAGTGTTTTTCACCAGCATCAAGCAGGCCGTCAATCCAGGGCAGCAGTTTTTTCGCGCAGTGGTCGGTATGCAGGATGACCGGAACGCCGTATTCGGCGGCGAGGGTGTGGACGTGTTTTGCACCGGCAATAGCGCCCAAGACGTCGGGGCGGGTGCCGCTGGCCGGTTTGATGCCTTTACCGGCGTAGAAGGAAGCGCCGCCGTTGGAGAATTGGATGATGATCGGGGCTTTGACACGGACAGCGGTTTCCAGCGCGGCATTGACGGAGTCACTGCCGACGCAGTTCACGGCAGGGATGGCGAATTGTTTTTCTTTGGCGATGGCAAAGATTTTTTGTACGTCATCGCCGGTTACGACGCCCGGTTTTACAATGTCGAGAATTTTCGTCATGGTTTTTTCCTTGGGTTGTTGAGAAATCAGAGGTCATCGTAGCTGCTGCGGCGAGTCGTACCGAGACGGAACAGGCCGGAGAGCCAGTGCAGGATGAAACCTGCGAAAACAAGGAAACCGCCGATATAGAGTTGTTTTTGGTTGAGGCTTTCTTCGAGGCGGGTGTTTTTGTGTTTGAGGCTGAGGTTTTCTTGTTCGAGGGTGACGACGGCAGCTTGCAGTTCACGGTTGCGCTGGTCGATGGCGATGGCGTTACCGGAGGCGCGTTGCAGGGCAACGAGTTCGTCACGCGCCTGCTGTTCGGCATTTTGTAAAGCTTCAACGCGGTTTTTCAGGGTATCGAGGGTTTGGTTCTGGTTGTCGGTAGTGCTTTGCAGGCTTTGCGCACGACTTTGCAGTTGGTCAAGCTGCTGCTGGGCTTCGGCATAGCGACTTTGTACGCTGGGGGTGTCCATGATGCTGCGGGCGGACACCCAGCCGCTAATATCGTTAGTTTTGACGCGGACGTAATCGCCGTTTTTATCGAGAAGCTGCACAGGCTCACCGGAGCGCAGGGTACCGAGGAATTTAGCATCGCTGCCAGGTTTGTCGTACACGGCGGTGCGCAGTTCGTCGCTGATCCAGGCGTTTTGCGGGGCGGCCATAATGCTTGTGGCGCAAGCGAGGGCCAGCAGGCTGATGGTTTTTTTCAAAACAGGTTCCTCTTGATGTGTATCCATTGTCGCCACCAGTCCTCTTTACGAGACGGATCGGCGAGGACGGTGTGTGGGTGCAGGAAATTATAGGCGTTTGCCGGAAGTGTGCCAAACGCAGTGGGGTCAGCGTTTAGCTGTGCGGAGAGGTGATCGCCGCAGATGAGTAGTGGTTTTATTGCGAGATCAGCTGGCGCTGCAGCGGTATTTAGCGGCAAGGGCAGAGGGTGACTGCGGGCGAGGGTAAAGAGGGCAGTAAAGGTGCTGTACGCTTCTTGACTACCAGTAGCCGCGAAAAGCGCGAGCAACAGGCGGCGTTCGTCTTCGGTAGCGAAGAGGGTAGGACGCCCCGCTTCCGCCCAGGGCGGTGGCAATAACCAGTTGCAACTGAGGTCATCACCGCTAAGCCAAAGATAATCACGCCCCCAGTGCAGTTGGGCGGCAAGATCAGGCAACGGCAGGATGAGGGCTTGGGCAGGTATCAGTTCCGGTGCTGCAGATCGCGGGGTGGGTAAGGCTGCGTTGACAGGAAGGGGAGTTGGGGCAGATGGTGCGACATCATGCAGGGCGGCAAGTTCGGCACGCGGCAGCCACAGTTTGTAACCGAGCAGAGTTAGCGCGGTGCGTTGTTGTGGCCTTAGCGCGAGCATTAGCGACCTTGTCCTTGTTGCCCCTGCCGCCGTTTGTATACCCGCAATAGCGACCAGATAGGACCATGCAGGCCGTAAGCGAGGAAGAGCGCAAAAAGAATGGGGGATGGTTTGAGGAAGATGATGCCAATAACGCAAGCAAGAGCGACAACTTTGCTCAGAGACAGTTTGCTTTGTGGCTTGAACGTTTTGAAGCTGTAATAAGCGATGTTGCTGACCATCGCCAAGGCGGAAAACCAGGTGAGGATAGTGGAGATCAGGACAAGGTTACTGCCGTCCCAGTGATATTTACTACCGACCCAAACGAAGCCAGCAACAATGGCTGCGGCGGATGGGCTAGGTAGGCCAATGAAAACGGCTTTATCAGTGCTACCAACTTGGACGTTAAAGCGGGCCAGACGCAGTGCAGTGCAGGTAGTATAGATGAAAGCGGTAAGCCAACCGAGTTTGTCAGGATATAAGGGAGCGCTCGCGGCGTAATGTAGCGACCAGCGGTAGATAAGCAAGGCGGGAGCAGCACCGAAGGAAATGAGGTCGGCAAGCGAGTCGTATTGGATGCCAAAGGCGGATTCGGTATGGGTTAGGCGGGCTACGCGGCCGTCACAGCCGTCAAAGATCATGGCGACAAAGATAGCGATAGCAGCATCGGTGAAACTGCCGTTGATGGCAGCAAGAATGGCGTAAAAGCCGCAGAAAAGAGATGCCGTGGTGAAGAGGTTCGGCAGGATATAGATAGTTTTTGAGCCTCGCATGATGTGTCCTTCGTATTAGTCAGGGGTGATGCTGCTGTTGATAGCCGCAAGTGCCGCCGCCGGGTCTGTCGCCCGGGTGATGGGGCGACCGATGACGAGGTAATCGCTGCCAGCGGCAATGGCGGCTTCCGGGGTCATGATACGGCTTTGGTCATCGCTGGCCGCCCAAGCGGGACGGATACCGGGAGTAACGGTGAGGAAGGTATCGCCATGAGCCGCTTTGACGGCAGCAGCTTCCTGAGCAGAACAAACGACGCCGTTCAGGCCACTGTCGGCGGCGAGAGTAGTCAGGCGGGCGACATGCGCTGCAAGCGGCTCTTCCACGCCAGTCTCGCGCAGGTCGGCGGCATTCATGCTGGTGAGAACCGTTACAGCAATGAGTAGCGGCGGTTTGGGGTAATGCGCCAAGGCATCGGCGGCGGCTTCGAGCATTTTGCGTCCGCCGCTCGCGTGCACGTTGACCATCCACACGCCCATATCGGCGGCAACGCGGACGGCTGCAGCGACGGTGTTTGGGATGTCGTGGAATTTGAGATCAAGAAAAATGTCGTGTCCTTGTTGGTGCAGGGTTTCCAGCAGTGCTCGCCCTTCGCGGGTATAGAGTTCTTTGCCTATTTTGAGGCGGCATTGCCCGGGAGCCAGTTGTGCGGCAAGACGCAGGGCATCGTCACGGTGATTGACGTCAAGGGCAACAAGAACAGGTCGACGGCTCATCGGTTTTCCACTTTGAGTTCGAGCAATGGGCGGAAACTGCTCCAGGCGAAGCAGGCAGGGCAGTGCCAAATAAGGTTTTGCTGGCGGAAGCCGCATTCGTTGCATTGGTACACGGTGCGCGGACGCACAAATTTGCCCGCACTTTGTGCCAGTGGGGCATAGGTGTCACGGTAGTCCAGGTAGGCAGCCAGCAGCAGCGGTGTTTGTTTATCCGCCATACGCTGTTGCAGCAGGCCGGCGGCAGCCTCGCGCGAGGTAGTGGCAATGAGTTCAGCCAGCGCCAGGGTCAGGCGTGGATTTTTTTCGCGCACTTCGACGGTTTCGAGCCAGTTACGGTATTCGTCATCGCGAGTGATGGCGTGGTAAGCGTTGGCAATATCCGGCAGTACGTCGGGCAACAGTTCCGCTGATTGCTCACCAATGGTTTGCAGGGCATGAATGGCATTGACGTATTCGCCGCGTCGCAAGAAGAGTTGGCCGCGCATCCGGTTGGCGCGGACGCAATCGCGGTCAGCAGCAAGTGCCTGAGCGAGTTGGTTGGCGGCTTCATCGTCAGCGCTGCGCACCAGCGCCTGTTCAGCCAACTCGCAATGGTAGTGAGACAGGGCCTTGCGACGTATGGCGTTATCTTGCGCGGGAAATTGAGCTGCAAGCGCGATGGCTTGTGACCATTGTTTGGTACGTTCGTAGATATGCGCCAGCGCAGGCAGGATATCGGTCTGGCGGTATTGTGCTTGCAGTAGGGCTTCAAAGAGGCTTTGTGCCTGACTGTACATTCCGGCGGCGGTGTAGTCTTCAGCGAGTTCGTAATCGATGGCGAGACGCTGTGTGTCGCTGAGTTGTTCGTGGCTGCGCAGTTGGCGGTGCAGATGCAAGGCACGATCCAGTTCGCCACGTTTACGGAATAGGCTGCCGAGGGTAAGCTGGTTTTCCAGCATTTGCTGATCGAGATCCGCCATGTGGAGAAAAACGTCCACCGCGCGGTCAGTTTGGTCGTTCAGCAAAAACCCCACGCCTTCAAAGTAGGCGGCGTGGGTCTTATTGGCGCGCCATTCCCGCGCCTCTTTGCGCATTGCCAGCCACCAGCCGGACCAAGCGGCCAGCGGTAGCAGCAGGATAATCAGCCAGTCCGCCATCAGGCAGCTTTCTGGTCAGCGTGAAATTGTGCCTGAATGGCCGCTTTTTCAGCGGCTGCGTGGTCTTGTTCCAAGCGGTATTGCAGGGATTTGGCACGCTGTTTCCAGTAGAAGGCTTTGAAACCAAAGAGGACAAGAATCATCAGTGCACCGAAAAGGAAAGACAGCAGCATGACAGCCACCAGCGGTAGATCAATACTACCCACGATGTAATTGACAGGAACCTTGCCGCTATTGAGCAAGCCGATGGCAGCAAAGGCGACGCACAGGATGATGGTAATCAGATAGCCCAACCATTTCATGGGTATTTCCTCTTGTTTATGAAGTAAAACCAAGCACGTCTGCCATGCAATAGAGCCCCGCCGGACGTTTGTCCAGCCAGATGGCTGCCGTCAGGGCGCCGCGTGCGAAGATACGGCGGTTGTTGGCGCGGTGAGTGAATTCCAGCCGCTCATCTTCCGTCGTGAAATACACCGTATGCTCGCCGATGATGTCACCGGCACGCAGTACGGAGAAACCGATATCGCCGGTCTTGCGGCGATTGGTATAAGGGTAGCGTTTTCGCGCTTCAAAGTCGCTATTTTGTGCTTGGGCGATCATTTCACCGATGCGCAATGCGGTACCGGAAGGCGCATCCACTTTATTACGGTGATGGGCTTCGGCGATATCGACGTCCCAGTGCTGATAATCCAGCACTTCCGCAACGCGGCGGCTGACTTCGAAAAGAATGTTGACACCAAGGCTGGTATTGGCGGCAAGCACGACCGGGATTTCCTGTGCCGCACGATGAATCCAGGCGGTGGTGTCATTATTGAAGCCGGTAGTGCCGATCATCAGCGGTTTTTTCAGCTTTTGGCAGACTGGCAAGATGGCGAGCGTTGCATCAGGGCGGGTGAAATCCACGACCACATCCACAGCGGCGCAGAATTGTTCGAGGTTGCTGGTGACGCGTACGGTGCAGTCGTGCGGTAGATCGGTTACGTCACAGAGGCGCTTGCCCGCCCATTCATGGCCATTGCGCACGGATGCAGCAGCGAGTTCTAAATCGGGGTGAGAGATAATTTCGTGGGCAATGGCTTGGCCCATTTTGCCGTTGATGCCGTGAATGCCGATTTTCATGATTCGTCCTCTTGGATATTGCCGCAGTGTATGATGTTTTGATTATAGGGCCACACGAAAAGTGTGGCACCGATATTTTTGTCTGCACCGAAACCGGTAAGGAATGTATGAATAAACCCGCTGCCTGCCACCAGCCTTTTTACTTATGACGGAAAAAGAACGATTTGCCGACCTGATTGGTGCGGTCACCCCCCTGCAAACGCCGCCACTGGTGGAGGGCTTTGGCAGAAGGTCGAAAATTTTACAGCGCCGCCGCATTGAAGCGCAACGTGTCCGTCATGCAGCGGATATTCGCGAAACGCTGTCCGTTAATCTGGCGCAGATTCCGGATGCCCGTTTTCGTGCGCTGTGTGCCGGGCGTCTGCCGCTTGCACGCGAGATTGATTTGCATGGTTTTTTTGTGGACGAGGCCCTGCGTTACCTCGGCGATATACTGGACGAGCGGCAAAACCGTCGCGAAGAATGCTGGTTGGTGGTGCATGGCAAGGGGCGCAATAGCCCGCACTACGACCGTGCCCCGCTGAAACAGGCGATACTCGATTTGCTTCTGCGTCATCCGGCGGTGAATGCGCTGGCCAGCATATGTGATAAGGACGGTTTCAGCGGCGCAGCATGTATTGAAGTGAGAGTTCAAAGGCTTCGATAAACGCAGCATTATGCGCTAGGCAGACATGCATGCCTGTAGGCTTAGTGGTTTAGGTGTCTATATGGCTGTAGGAATAGGAGTAATGGGCAAAATTCATGCTAAGAATCTCAGGAGGCCTTACAGAGATTTTTAACACTGATTTTGTCCATATCTGTTTTCAATCCAGCCAGCGGAAGGCGCGGCGCAGTTCGGCGACGCCATCTTTGTCGTAACAGCGGCCATGCGCGAGGATGATGCGTTCCGGTTGCCAGGCGAGGATGTGCGCCAGCGCGGCACGGGCGGCGGTTTTATCTTTGAAGGTGGCGCGCCAGTCGGGCGGGGTTTTACCGTCCGGATCGGCGATGCCGCTGAGTTTCATCACGCCCGCCCAAAAACGGCTAGGGAATTTTGCGGTCTCGAAGTTTTCGATGAGGTCGGTGAGGATGAGGGTGCGGCTTGCGCGGTGGTAGAAAACGGTTTCGGTCATCACGCTGCTGCCGCGAAAAGGCAGTTGCGCGATGTCCTCCGCCCAGTCCGGCGGTGCTTCTGCGCCGAGGTCGGCAGCAAAGCTAATGCTGATACGCTGCGACGCTGCCCGCTCGCGTACGCCGGCGCTGGCCCAGGCTTTCGCCTGCGGATAGTGGCGCTGCCAGGCGGGGATATGGGCGTAGTGGATGCGGTTGGGCGAGACGAGGTGGCGTACCGGCCCGAGTGCGTCGATTGTGGCGAGCAGTGCCGGATCGGGAGCGATAGGCGAATGGCACCATAGGCCGCCGTCAGCCAGGCGCACTACGGTCATGCGCGTGCTGAACGGAATGGTGAGGCCCAGCGGGAATTTCATGCGGATGATGCCGCCATCGGCTATCCAGATGTCGTCGCCCCAGGGTTTCAGGGTGTTGAGCGGCTGGTAGAGGTAAAGCGGTGTGGCCATGTTCAGCGCCCAAATAATGCCGCGACCATGTCGGCTTCTTCTTCGGTGTAGGCTTTGCCGTTCAGGCGCGCAGCGAGGGCGTATTCGCCGCTCAGGCCGCGCGCGGCACTGACGCTGCGCCAGCCTTGCAGGCGTTCTTGCGCGCGCTCGGTGTGTTTCAGTTTGCGGATGGTGCGAAGCGTTTCTTGGGTCTGGTCTTGCATGGGGATGTGCCGGGTGGAATGAAGAAACCCCGCTGCTGCGGGGTTTTGTTCAGGAGAAGCTGTTGAAGCAGAGGAAGGCGATAGCGGCGCAGATGCCGGCGGCGGGGACGGTAATCAGCCAGGCGAGCGCGATGGGCTTCATCAGGCGCCAGTTGGCATTTCTGTTAACGAGACCGATGCCGAGGATGGCGCCGACGAGGATATGCGTGCTGGAGACGGGCAGGCCGAGCGAAGACGCCAGCATGACGACCATGGCTGCCGAGAGTTCGGCGGTGAATCCCGCTGCCGGGCTCATTTCCGCGAGGTGGGTGCCGACAGTAGCGATAACTTCGCGGCCAATGAACCACAGCCCGGCAACGAGGGCAACTCCGAAGGCAATCATGGCAACGGTCGGCACGGGCACGGCGTCGTCGTTGATGCTCTGGTTTTTCAGGACGTCAATGATGGCGGTGAAGGGGCCGATGGCGTTGGCGATGTCGTTTGAGCCGTGGCTGAAGGCGAAACCGGAGGCGGTCACGACCTGCATCCAGCTAAACAGGATATAGGTGGCACGGCTGACTTCGCTGCTGCGGAAGCCGCGTGCGTAGCGGCGCACGGTGAACCACACGGCGGCACAGAGGACGCCGATGATGAGGCTGTATTGCCAGTCGCTCAGACCGAGATTGAGGTTTTTCAGGCCCTTGAAGAGCAGCATGGAGGAAACCATCAGCGCGCCAAAGGTGGCAATCAGCGGGATCCACAGGCGCAGGGCGCGACGGGCGAGGACTTTTTCCGCTTCGGTACCGGGGGCGTGCGCGCCGTCATCGGGGTTGACCATCATCATGCTCTGAAACTGGGTCAGGCGCGAGGTCAGGTGCCGGTGGATACGCGGGCGCAGGCTTTTCATGCGGCGCGAGTAGGTGATGTGATCCGCCACCGAACCGTGCATGAGGACATGTTTTTTGATCTGCCCATAGACCAGCCACGACATGATGCCGCCAAGCACGGGCGAGATAACCCAGGACGCGACGATGTGCCAGATTTTGTGCCAGTACACCAGCGAGAAGGTCTGGTCGCTGTGCAGGGTGAGGCCGAGGGCGATGGAAGCGCCGACGATGCCGCCGATGATGGAGTGGGTGGTGGAAACGGGCAGCCCCTTGTAGGAGGCAAAGAGCAGCCACAGCGCAGCAGCGATCAGCGCACTCATCATGATGTAAACGAATTGCAGCGGCTGGATGTCGATGACGGAGAGATCGACGATGCCGGTGCTGATCGTATCGGTCACTTCCCGCCCGGCAATGAGCGCACCGCTGACTTCAAAGATAGCGGCGACGATAAGTGCCTGGGTGATGGAGAGTGTGCCGGCACCGACGGAGGTGCCGAAGGAGTTGGCGACGTCATTGCCGCCGATGTTAAAGGCCATGAACAGCCCGAAGGTGCAGGCCAGCAGGAAGAGGAGGGTGTGATTGAAGCCGGTGTAACCCAGCCCCCAATAGACGAAATAAGCCACCGTGGCGAGGGTCACGGCAACCAAAAACTGGCTCAGGCCGAAGCTGCCGCGCTTGGCGGGGTTCTCGGCGGTTGTCGGTTTTTGCATATCAGAGTCCGGAAATGAGGGAAGCCCACATGACGCAATGATGACGTCCTCGTAAGCGGGCGCAATTTTAGAACATTTGCCCAGACGGCAAAAGGAAAATGCGGGGTATGTGAATGGTTGAGAAACGATAATGCTGCAGGATGAAATGGAGGCGGATTTGTTTTCGTGCGAGTCGCCAACAGGTATTTTTTCTTGGTACAGATTATTGTAGTAGGTAAGGGTAAGTGGTCAGCCAGTACGCTGAAGAGATACCGGTAATGAATCCCCAGATGTGGGCTGCCCAAGAAATATTGGGCTGATGTTTGAGCAGTGATAACAGCAATCCTCCATAGAGAAGAAAGGCCGCAATCGCATAAAAGAGGGCGTGTTTGTCACGGGTAAACCAGGCATAGGCTAGTAGAAATCCGAACAGTGCGAACACCAATCCCGATGCGCCAAGCATCACTGCGCGTCGCCCGAATAGCCATACACCCAGCCCGCTACCGCAGATGGCGATGAAGAGCAGCAAAAAGAAGTGGTGCGGAGGTAACAAGTCCCCACTGAGAAAACCAAGAATGCCGATAGGGATGGAATTGGAGAGCAGGTGAGGGAAATCAACATGCAGAAAAGGTGCGGTAAAAATGGCAGGCAAACTGAGAAAACGGCGCGGATGAATGCCGAATATGGGACGCAGTATTTTGCAGGTCAAGAAATCCAGCACAAACCCTGCCCACATGAGGGCAAGCAGGGCGAACAGCGGATAACGGACGGCGTAGTGCCAAAGGATTGTGGCGTTGGAGGACATCTTCCGTAAGGGAGCGAGAAGGAAAACGACGGCATTCTAGGAGCTGTGGCGCTCTTTATAAAGGGAATCAGGGTATGCAGGCAGGATGTTGCGGGAGTTTTGGTGGTGTTTGGAGATTTGAGCATCCATAAAATTGACACAAACGAGGGCGAAGCGCATTACAACCATCCTTTTGACTTTGGTGACCGTATGCAAACGATAACCCTGTCTGGTCGAAACAGCCTGGAAATCCAGCGTTTATCCCGCTTGGCGACTGCCCGTGACCCCAGGATTTATCCCGCTTGGCGGCTGCCCGTGAGCCCAGTATTTATCCCGCTTGGCGGCTGCCCGTGAGCCCAGTGTTTATCCCGCTTGGTGGCTGCCCGTGAGCCCAGTGTTTATCCCGCTTGGCGGCTGCCCGTGAGCCCAGCGTTTATCCCGCTT
>CAURDG010000022.1:0-12965 GCA_963523555.1 uncultured Cardiobacterium sp. | reverse complement strand
ACAGTCCGACGGCAAAGAGCGGCAGAAATATCCCCGCCGCGAGGATTCTGCCCGGTGAATTAGCAAAGATGCCTTTCATTTTCAGCGGCTTATCAGGGAGATTGAGATTGAGGTCAGTCATGGAGATTTCTGGTTGGTGAATGAAGGGCAATATTGTAAGCGAGCTTGGATGAGGCTTCGTGGTAAAACTTCAGGATGCAGACACACGGGATAAACACCGGGTTCTTGGACATGCGCCAAGCGGCGCAACCGCGCCCCGTCAGATGACTTTGGAGAAGCGCTTGGCATTTTCCGCCTTGTGCAGGTAAGCGTCGAAGATCATGGCGATGTTGCGGATGAGCAGGCGCCCAAGCGGGAGGACGTTGAGGCGCTGCCCGTCCAGTTGCACCAGGCCGTCAGCGGCGAGCGGTTGCAACGCCTGCCATTCGCGGGCGAAGTAGGCCGGGGCGTCGATGTGCCAGCGTGCGCTGACAGCGTCAAGGTCGAGGCGCAGGTTGCACATGATGTCAGTGATGACGTGCTGGCGGATGTGGTCGTCCATGCTGAGTTCAATGCCGCGCAAGACCGGGATTCCGCCGCCGTCCAGCGCTTTGTAGTAGCGGCTGCGCGCTTTTTCGTGCTGGCTGTAGCAACTGCCGAGCATGCTGATGGCACTGATGCCGAAGCCGAGCAGGTCGCAGTCGGAGAAGGTCGAGTAACCCTGGAAGTTGCGGTAAAGCGTGCCTTCGCGCTGGTGGCGGACGAGGCTGTCTTCCGGGCGGGCAAAGTGGTCGAGGCCGATAAATTCATAGCCGCCCGTGGTGAGCTGTTCGATGGTGGTTTGCAGCAGTTGCAGTTTACCGGCGGCGTCGGGCAGGTCGGCGGCGTTGATTTGTTTCTGCGCGCCGAAGATGTGCGGCATGTGCGCGTAGTTGAAAACGGCGAGGCGGTCGGGCGCCAGTTCGCCGATTTGTTCCAGGGTGCGGCGGAAGCTCGCCACGGTTTGCAGCGGCAGGCCGTAGATGAGGTCGGCGCTGATGCTGTGGTATCCCGCTTCGCGCGCCGCGACGATGGTATCGCGGACGTGTTCGAAGGACTGGATGCGGTTCACCGCTTTCTGCACACGCGGGTCGAAGTCCTGCACGCCGAAGCTGACGCGGTTGAAGCCCAGTCCGCGCAGGAAACCGAGGTCGGCCGGGGTGACGGTGCGCGGGTCAATTTCGATGCTGAATTCGCCTTCGTTGTCCGCAGCGAAATGCGGGAAATGTGCGTGCAGCATGGCAAGCAGGCGCTGCATCTGCGTGTGGTCAAGGAAGGTGGGCGTGCCGCCGCCGAGGTGCAATTGGATGACGCGGCGGCTTTTGTCGATATGCGCCGCCTGACGGGCGATGTCGCGTTCGAGGTAATCGAGGTAATCGTCGGACTGGCCGTGGTTGTGGGTGATGATTTTGTTGCAGCCACAGTAGTAGCAGACATGTTCGCAGAAGGGGATGTGGACGTAGAGCGAGAGGTCGCGTTTGCTCGCGTTGCTGGCATCAAGGTGGCGGGTGTAATCGGCGGCGGTGAAGCGGTCGTGAAATTCGACGGCGGTCGGGTAGGAGGTGTAGCGCGGGCCGCTTTGGCTGTATTTCTGGATCAGTGCGGCGTCAAAGTATTGGCTCATGGTGATTTGGGTGTCGGATGAAAAATGGCGCGATTGTAGCAAGCGGCAGACGGCGCGGCGTTGACTTCAGGCAGGCGGGCGCCAAGCGGGATAAAATCTGGGTTTGCTTGGCAACCCCTGTATTTATCCCGCTTGGCTCCCATCTGCCATTAAAAAAACCGCCCCGAAGGGCGGTTTTTTGTATTCAGTCTTTTTTTACCTCACTGCCCGCCAATTCGGCGGCAAAGGCGCTCTGAAATTGCGCCGCACCACGCAGCAGTTGCTGACCCAGTTCGGGGCCAAGGGTGGCGAAGGCTTTTTCTTCGGCACGATGCAGCGGTTCGACGAAGGGGCGGGCGTAATCACGACCGGCGTCGGTCAGGCGCAGCAGTTTGCGGCGGCGATTGTCGTTGTCCTGTTCGATGTGCAGCAGGCCACGATCCATCAGGTCGTTGCTTTGCGTGGAGATGGTCTGTTTGGCGATACCCCACAGGGTGCAGATGTCGCTTTGTGTGCAGGTTTCTTCCGGATAAAGCGAGTAGAGGATGGAGAAGGTGGTGGGGTTGATGCCCTGCTCTTTCGCCCAGCGGTCGTAGAGGCTGAAGATGTTGGTGAGGATGCTGCCCAGTTGGAGGATGCTGTCGGCTTCTTGGTTCATGGCGGGTTCCGGTGGAGGGGGCGGGATGGGTCGTTGCAAACAGGGCTGAGACCAGGCGGCGAGCCGAAGGCAGTATGTATCGGCGCTGTTTGCGGCGAGCCATATTGTAGCAGCGGCTTTACTGTCCTTATTGTTAACCGTCCTGTTGATTAACAGTCCTATTAAGGACTATACTACACTTCCTGTTTTTTATGAGGATTTGTCATGTCTCGTCTTTTTCGTCCCGGACTGTTGCTGTTATCCGCTATCGCTCTGGCAGCGGCGGCTGAGGAAACGCCGTCCACGGAGGTGGCCGTCGCCGGGGGGTATAGCAAGGGGCTGTACCGCAGTTATGACGGCAACTGGTCGGCGCTGCCGCTGGTGCAGGTGGAATCGCCGTATTTTTATGTACGCGGGCTGTCTGCCGGCGCGCGGGTGTTTTCGTCCGATGATCAGGCGCATGAGGTGCTGGTGGGTTCGACTTGGCAGCTTGGGCAGGCATTCAAGCCGGGCCGTGCCGATGACAGGCAGTTGCAGCAGCTTGATCGCCGCCGCGATATTGTGACGGCTGACCTCGCTTATAACTTTTTCGCCCTACGGCAATGGGGCTACCGGGTTGTTGTACCGGTTTTGAGTTTTGGGTGTAACGCCCCCGCAAACCCAGCATTTATCCCGCTTGGCGGCTGCCCTATAAACCCAGCATTTATCCCGCTTGGCGGGCATTTTCATCATTTTTAACCACCAAGGAATCGTCATGTATTTTCCCCGTCTTGCCCTTGCCGCCCTGTTCCCGCTGCTGCTTTTCGCCTGTAACCGTCCGGCTCAGGAGACTGAAACGCTACCGCCGCTTCGGGTGACGGTGCTGCATGCTGCTCCGGCGGATTGGGTGACGACGCTGCGGCTGCCGGGGACGCTGGTGGCGCGCGAGGAAGTGCCGGTCAGCACTGCCTTGCAGGGGCAGCGCATCCTCAGCGTCACCGTGGATGTGGGCGATCGGGTGCAGGCGGGGCAGGTGCTGGCGCGGCTGGAACACGTGAATGTACAGGCACAGGTGCAGCAGGTGGAAGCGCAGATTGCCCGCGCCAAGGCGCAGTTGCAGGCGCAGGAGGTGGCGGCGAAGGAAGCGGCGGCGACCTTGCAGCGTTATAAACAGCTGGCCGGTGCCGAGGCGGTGAGCAGGCAGACGCTCGATCAGCAGCAGGCGGCGATGCAGTCTGCCCGCGCGCAGGTACAGGCAGCGAAGGCCGAGATTACCCAGTTGCAGGCGCAGTTGAAGGACAGCCGCAATCAGCGCGGCAAAGCGGAAGTCGTCGCGCCGGTGGCCGGAGTGGTGGCACGGCGCAATGCCGAAGCGGGTGCCCTGACCGGCGCGGATGCACTGTTTGCCATCATCAAGGACGACGCCGTCGAACTCGCCGCCGAGGTGAATGTCACGGATTTGGCGCGGCTGCGGCCGGGACAGACAGCGCTGGTGCAATTATCCGGCCAAAATACGGCGCTGCCCGGCACCGTGCGGCGACTGGATCCAGGCGTTGATGCGACGACACGGCTGGGCAAAGTGCGCATCAGCCTCCGCGCCTCCGCACCGCTGTACAGCGGCGACTATGGCGAAGCGCTGCTGGAACTGCCAGCCTACTGGGCCGCATTATCCCTGCCGGAAACAGCGGTGGCCTACGACCACGCGGGGGCTGCCTCCGTGTGGCTGGTGGATGATGACGGACAAGTATCGCGCCGCCCGGTAGAAATTGGCCGCAAACAGCAGGGGCGGGTAGAAATCCGCACCGGACTGACTGCCGCCGAACGCGTCATCCAGCGTGCCGGGGCTTTCGTCAGCGAGGGCGACCGCGTCAGCCCGGTACCGGCCGGAGACGCGTGAAATGCAACTATCCTCCTGGGCCATCCGCCGCCCCATCCCGACCATCGTCCTCTTCCTGCTCCTGTCCGTGCTGGGCGCAGTGTCCTTCCAGCGCCTGCCGGTCAACGCCAATCCGAACGTCAGCTTCCCCATCATCAACATCAGCATCAGCCGCAGCGGCGCCGCGCCAGACGAACTGGAAAACGCCGTCACCCGCCGCGTGGAAAGCGCCGTAGCAGGCATGGCAGGCGTGCGCCACATCACCTCGGAAATCAGCGACAGCCTCTCCACCACCACCGTAGAATTCCAGCTGCACGTCGATACCGACCGCGCCATGAACGACGTGCGCAACGCCATAGCACAAATCCGCGCCGACCTTCCTGCTGGCATCGACGAACCGCTCATCGAGCGGGTGGACGTCGAAGGCGGCGCGCTGGCCTACTACGCCCTCGAATCGCCGGACATGGACACAGCGGCGCTATCGTGGTTCATCGATGACACCGTCAGCCGCCGTCTGCTGGCCGTCTCCGGCGTGCAGCAAATCACGCGCAACGGCGGCAGCAAGCGGGAAATCACCGTTACCCTGCGCCCCGAACGCCTCGAAGCCCTGGGCATCAGCGCCGCGCAAATCAACAGCCAACTGGTACAGACCAACGTTGATGTCCCTGCCGGACGCCTCACCACCGACGACAGCGAACGCAGCCTGCGCGTACCGGGCAGCGCCGCCGATATCACCGCCCTTGCCGCTACCCCCATCGCCCTCAATGACGGCCGCCGCGTGCCCCTGGGCGAACTCGCCGACATCCGCGACGGCCACGGCGAAATCCGCAGCCGCGCCCGCCTGAACGGGCGGGAAGTCGTCGGCTTCAGCGTTTACCGCAGCAAAGGTACCAGCGACACCGCCGTCGCCAGCGGCGTCGAACAAACCGTGGCCGCCCTGCAAGCCGAAAACCCGCATATCCGCATCCGCCAAGTACACAGCAGCGTCGATAACACCCGCGAAAACTACCACACCGCCATCGACACCCTGATCGAAGGCGCAGTACTCACCGTCCTCGTCGTCTACCTCTTCCTGCGCGACTGGCGCGCGACCCTAGTGGCTGCCATCGCCCTGCCGCTCTCCATCCTGCCCGCCTTCCTCGTCATGCAACTCAGCGGCTACACCCTAAACAGCGTCACCCTGCTCGGCCTGACCCTCGTCATCGGCATCCTGGTGGACGACGCCATCGTCGAAATCGAAAACATCGACAAACACCTCATGCTCGGCAAACGGCCCTACCAGGCCGCCATAGACGCCGCCGACGCCATCGGCTTTGCCGTCATCGCCATCACCGGCACCATCGTCGCCGTCTTCCTGCCCGTCAGCTTCACCGGCGGCATGATCGGCCAATACTTCAGCCAATTCGGCACCACCGTCTCCGCCGCCGTCCTCGCCTCACTCCTCACCGCGCGCCTCGCCATCCCCCTACTCGCCGCCTACCTGCTCGCACCGGCCAGCAGCAACCACCACCACAAACCGCAAAGCTGCCTCATGCGCGCCTACCTGCGCTTACTGGAATGGACACTGCGCCACCGCAAAACCACCCTGAGCGCCGCCGCCCTCATCCTCGCCGCCTCCTGGCAACTCCTGCCACTCCTGCCCACCGGCTTCATGCCGCGCGCCGACACCGGCTTCAGCCAACTCAACATCAACCTGCCGCCGGGCAGCACCCTCGCCCAAACCGACGCCACCCTGCGCCACCTGAACGACATCGCCAACCGCTACCCCGCCGTCGCCCACACCTACACCATCGCCGGAACAGGCGGCGACACCGCCAAAGGCGAAATCCTCATCCGCCTGCGCCCCCACCAGGCGCGCACACAAAGCCTGCGCGCCTTCGAACAACAACTGCGCGACGACCTCGCCGCCATCCCCGACATCCGCTTCGCCTTCAAAAACGAAGAAGCCCAGCGCGACATCAATATCATCCTCACCGGCAACGACCCCGCCGCCCTCAGCACAACCGCGCACACCCTCAAACAACAAATACAAAACGTGGCAGGCATCGCCAACATCCAGACCAACGAACCCCTGCCGAAAACCGAACAGCGCGTGCGCCTCAACCAACAAGAAGCCGCCCGCCTCGGCGTCACCCCGCAAGCCGTCGGCGACCTGCTCCGCCTCGCCACCCTCGGCAGCAGCGACAGCGAATCCGCCCGCCACAACCTGCATGACCGGCAAATCACCATCCGCACCATCCTGCCCGAAACCGTGCACCGCGACCCGACACAACTACAAAACCTGCGCGTGCCTGCGGCAAACGGCAGCGTGCCGCTGCACACCATCGCCACCCTCTACACCGCGAGCGGCAGCGCCACCATCAGCCGCTTCGACCGCGAACGGCGCATCAGCGTCGAAGCCGACCTCAAAGACGGCTACACCATCGGCAGCGTACTGGACGCCGTCAATACCCTGCCCATCATGCAAAACCTGCCTGCGGGCATCCACAACCCCGAATACGGCGACAGCGAATACATGAACGAAATGTTCGAACAATTCGGCCTGGCGATGGGCTTTGGCGTCCTGATGGTGTACCTCGTCCTCGTCCTGCTCTTCCGCGACATCCTCCAACCCATCACCATCCTCACCGCCCTGCCACTATCACTAGGCGGGGCGCTGGGCGCACTCCTCGCCTACGGCGCCGCACTAGACCTCTCCTCCGTCATCGGCATCCTCATGCTGATGAGCATCGTCACCAAAAACAGCATCCTGCTGGTGGACTTCGTCATCGAAAACCGCCGCCACGGCATGGCGCGCGCGACCGCCCTCGTCCAGGCCGGAGCCGAACGGGCACGCCCCATCATCATGACCACCATCGCCATGGTAGCGGGCATGGTGCCGGCAGTACTCGCCGGAGGCAGTGGCGCAGCCTTTCGCGCCCCGATGGCCGTCGCCGTCATCGGCGGCCTGATCGTTTCGACCGCCCTGAGCCTCATCTTCGTCCCCGTCACCTACAGCCTGCTGGACGACCTGCGCCACTGGCTCGCCCCACGCCTCGCCCGCCTAACCAGCGTCACCGCTGCCGACCGCGCAGCCGCCGAAGCAGCAGATGCGTAGGAATACGGGAAACATCCCGTAAACCCAGTGTCTATCCCGCTTGGCGCCCTGCCCTTCCCACAAACTCAGTGTTTACCCCGCTTGGCGCGCGCCCAATCCCAAATCTTGCATGGAAAAAATCCCGTCCCCCGCTTGCGGGGGACGGGGCTCCCATGAAAAAAATGCTCGCATTTTTTTCATGGGTACCCGGGAAGGTGGCCGCAGGCCGGAAGGGGGGATACAAAACCAGGATTTATCCCGCTTGGCACCCTACCCTTCCGACAAACCCAGGGTTTGCCCCGCTTGGCGCCCTACCCTTCCCACAAACCCAGCATTTATCCCGCTTGGCAGCTGCCTACGAGCCCAGTGTTTATCCCGCTTGACGACAAACCCTGCATTTACCTCGCTTGCCGGCAAGTCCAGCGTTTGTCCCGCTTGACGACAAACCCTGCATTTACCTCGCTTGCCGGCAAGTCCAGCGTTTGTCCCGCTTGGCGGGGATCCCAGGTTTTATCTCGCTTGGCGGCGAGTCCAGCGTTTGTCTCGCTTGGCGGCAACCCCAGCGTTTATCTCGCTTGGCGGCTTGCCGCAGACCCAGTTTTTGCCCTGCTTGGCGCCCGCCCTTCCCCAAAAATCAGGTTTTATCTCGCTTGGAGGCTGGTTTGCCGTACGCAGCCTGTCGGTAATGACAAGGGCTGATGGCTGGTCATGAGGACGGCTCCGCCCTGGCAGCGGTGTTGTTCGAGGTGTTGCAGAAGAAGGTCGGTGGTAGCGGCATCCAGCGCAGTCAGTGGTTCATCAAGCAGCCATAGTGGCGGGGTATCCAGCCACAGTCGCGCCAGTTGGCAGCGGCGCTGTTGACCCGCCGAGAGCAGGCGGCTTTGGCGGTCGTGCAGGTGGTTAATGCCGACTGCCGTCAGTGCCGCATCCAGCCGCGTTTCCAGATCGGGGCCGTTCATGCCGTGGTAAAGACGGGCGGCGTAACGCAGGTTTTCGCGCACGGTCAGGGTATTTTTGATGCCAGGACGGTGGCCCAGGTAGAGCAACGGGCTGTGACGGCGGATGTTGCCATGTTGTGGGGTGATGAGCCCCGCCAGTGCCTGCATCAGGGTGGTTTTGCCGCTGCCATTCTCGCCAGTAAGGTGGATGATTTCGCCTGCCGCAATGTGCAGATGATAATGACGCAGCAGCAGGGTGCTGCCTTTGAGCAGGGTAAGGTTGTCGGCTTCGAGCAGGGTCATGGTGTGTCGGTTTTTTTCTGGCTGGCGCGGCGGTGGCGGATGATTTCGGTAAGGGCGGGCAGGATGGAGATGAGGATGATGGCCGTAAGGACGAGGGTCAGGTTTTTTTTGACAACAGGGTGCTGGCCAAAGGCATGGCCCGCGTAGGCAAAGAGGGCAACCCAGGCGATGCCGCCGATGATGTTGTAATGCAGGAAACGGCGGTAATGCATATGCCCCATGCCGGCGACGAAGGGGGCAAAGGTGCGCACGATGGGGACGAAGCGGGCTATGATGATGGTTTTGCCGCCGTGTTTGGCGTAGAAGGCTTCGGTACGGTGCAGGTATTCGCGGCGGAAGAATCGCGAGTCAGGATTGGCGAAGAGGCGGTCACCGAGATGTTTGCCGATGGTGAAGTTGGTGGCATCACCGAGGATGGCAGCGGCGATGAGCAGTATGACCATCAGGTGGATGTTCATTTCGCCGAGTGCCGCAATGCTGCCGGCGGCGAAGAGTAGTGAGTCGCCGGGCAGGACGGGGGTGACGACGAGGCCGGTTTCGCAGTAGATGATGAGGAAAAGGACGGCGTAGATGAGTGTGCCGTAGCGGGCGCTGATGTCGCCGAGGTGGCGGTCAATGTGCAGGACGAAGTCAAGGATGGGCGCAAGGATGCCGCTTGTGTGCAGGATGAGGATGAGGGCAAGGATGGCAGCTCCTGCAAGGGCAACGGGGATGAGGTGTTTTTTCTTCATGGTTTGCGGGCATCCTGTGGACGGATTTGCAGCCAGAGGGCTTGGGCTTTAGGTTCGCCGTTATCGGCGGCTTGTGCCAGCCATTCAAGGGCGATGCGCAGGTCTTGCGGCCCTCCCAGTCCATCGGTGTACATCATTGCGAGATTGTATTGGGCTTTGGCATGTTGCTGGTTGGCCGCTTTTTCTAACCATTCACGCGCAGCGGCGTAGTCCTGCATCCCGCCCCGTCCACTGTAATAGAGGATGGCGAGGTTGTATTGGGCTTCGGCATCTCCCTGTTCAGCGGCGCGGTGCAGCCAGATTCTCGCTTGGGCTTCGTCTTTGGCAACACCATCAGCCCCGCTGCTGTATAGCACGCCAAGGTTGTTCTGGGCATCGCTGTCACCCTGTTCGGCGGCTTTCTGATACCAGTCGCGCGCTTTGCCGGCGTCTTTTGGCAACCCGCCTGCGCCGTGTTCGTACATCCGTCCAAGGTTGTATTGGGCATTATGGTTACCCTGGGCGGCGGCTTTTTCGAACCATTCACGCGCAGCTGTGTCGTCTGGAGCGACACCTTTGCCTTCGCGGTACATGGTGCCGAGGTTGTATTGAGCGGCGGCGTTACCCGCTTCAGCCAGCGGCTGTACCAGCCGGATGGCGGTTGGGTAGTCACCGCGCGCATAGGCTTCGCCAGCTTGCAAGAATTGTGTGAGGCCGTCGTCTTTTTGGGAAAAGGTGGTGACACTGAAGGTAAGGATGAGCAGGACGAGGATGGTTTTCATGGGGGGCACGCTTGGTGATTGTAAGGAAAAAGCGCCTTGCGGCGCTTTTGGTCATTATGCGGTGAGGTTATTGATAGTAGGCAACTTCGACCGGCAGGCCGCTTTCTTCGCGCACAACGGCGTCAATGAGGTCGTTCTCGACTTGCAGGCCACGCGAGGCGACGCTTTTATGTACGGTTTCGCGCGCTTCGGCGATGTTCTGCTCAAGGGTGCGTGCGTCCTCGCCCAGCGGTGCGTGAAATTCGAGGTACATGCTGTCGCCGAACCAGCCCACTTTCATCGGCTGGTTGACGATGTTGACCTGGGTGCCGACGTCCACCATGCCGAAGAGTTCTTGTATGCCTTCGGGGTAGAGGCGGATGCAGCCGTGCGAGACGCGCATCCCCACGCCTTCGGGTTTGTTGGTGCCGTGCAGCAGGTAGGACGGATTGGAAAGCCGCATGGCGAAGAGGCCGAGCGGGTTGTCCGGGCCGGCGGGGACGACGGCGGGCAGCGGGTCACCGTTCGCCGCGTGTTCGGCGCGGATGGAAGCGGGCGGGGTCCAGGTCGGATTCGCGCGTTTTTCCTTGATGCTGAGGATGCCTTTCGGGGTGCCCCAGCCTTCGCGGCCAATGCCGATGGCGAAGACGTGGACAACGTTGCTGTTCGGCGGGTAGTAGTAGAGGCGCATTTCCGGCAGGTTGATGACGATACCTTCGCGCGGCGCGTCCGGCAGGATGAATCGGGTCGGCAGCAGGATTTGTTCGCCTTCGCGCAGGTAGAGGCCGTCGACACCCTGGTTGGCGTGTTCCATTGCGTCGTAGCCGATGCCGTATTCACGACCAATGTCGTAGAAAGTTTCGCCCTGCTTGGCGCTGATTTGCTGTACTTGGCCGATCACGTTGATTTCTGGCGGCGGCAGTTCGTATTTTTCAGCGTGTGCTGCTGTCGCAATCAGGGCAACAGCGGCAAGGATGGTCTTTTTCATGGATGCTCCGGTTGTCATATTTTTGGGTCGCGGGTTTATATCAGGTGTCGTGGCAACGGGTTATGAGCGGTTTTTCATCATCCGGCGGGCTATTCCGGCCGCATATGCGGGAAGAGGATGACGTCGCGGATGGAGGGGGCGCCGGTCAGCAGCATGACGAGGCGGTCGATACCAATGCCTTCGCCAGCGGTCGGCGGCATGCCGTATTCGAGGGCGCGGACGTAGTCGGCGTCGTAGTGCATGGCTTCGTCATCGCCGGCGTCTTTGGCAGCGGCCTGCGCCCGGAAGCGTTCGGCCTGGTCTTCGGCATCATTGAGCTCGGAAAAGCCGTTGGCGATTTCGCGACCGCCGATGTAGAGCTCGAAGCGGTCGCAGATGTCGGGGTTTTCATCGTTGCGTCGCGACAGCGGGGAATCCACCGCCGGGTATTCGGTGATGAAGGTCGGCTGGATGAGTTTGGTCTCAGCGGTTTCTTCGAAGAGCAGGGTGTGCAGATGGCCGAGCGGGGTGTTTTCGTCCACTTTTTGTTTGTATTCGTCACGCAGGATGGCAGCAAGAGCAGCGGCGTCATGCAGTTTGTCGCTGTATGCCGGGGCGTGGCGGCGGATGGCATCAAGCATGGTCAGGCGTTCGTAGGGCTGATCAAGGTCGATGGTTTCTCCGCCAGCGGTGATGTTCTGGTTATTCAGCACGTCGCGTTTAATGCCCCGGAAGAGGGTTTCGGTGAGGTTCATCAGGTCACGGTAGTCGGCGTAGGCCCAGTAGAATTCAAGCATGGTGAATTCGGGGTTGTGCCGCGTGGACAGGCCTTCGTTGCGGAAGCTGCGGTTGATTTCGAAGACGCGCTCAAAGCCGCCGACAACGAGGCGTTTGAGGTAGAGTTCAGGCGCGATGCGCAGGTAGAGCGGCATGTCGAGCGCGTTGTGGTGCGTGATGAAGGGGCGGGCGGTGGCGCCGCCGGGGATGGGGTGCATCATCGGGGTTTCAACTTCGAGGAAGTCGTGTTCTTCGAAGAAGCGGCGGATGTAGCGCACGATTTTGTTGCGGGTGAGGAAGACAGCGCGGCTGTCCTCGTTCATGATGAGGTCAACGTAGCGCTGACGGTAGCGGGTCTCCTGGTCGGTGAGGCCGTGGTATTTTTCCGGCAGCGGGCGCAGCGATTTGGTCAGGAGGCGGATATTTTTGAGGTGGATGCTCAGTTCGCCGGTTTTGGTGCGGAAAAGGTGACCGCTGGCGGTAACGGTGTCGCCTACGTCCCAGGTTTTGAAGTCGGCGTAGCAGCCTTCTGGCAGTTCGTCTCGGCTGAGGTAAAGCTGGATGCGCGCGCCGCTGCCGTCCTGGATGGCACAGAAGCTGGCTTTGCCCATGATGCGTTTGCTCATCATGCGTCCGGCAACCACGATTTCGCCCGCGTTACGCAGGGCTTCGGCATCTTCGACGCCGTCATAGGCGGTGTGCAGGGCGGCGGCATTGTGGGTTGGGCGGGCATCGTTCGGGAAGGCGATGCCGCGTGCGCGGATGGCGGCGAGTTTTTGCCGGCGCTCGGCGATGAGTTTGTTTTCGTCGGCGGGGACTGTGTTCGGGGTGGTCATGCTTCTACTCCCTGTTTCAGGCTGGCTTGCAGGAATGGGTCAAGGGCGCCGTCGAGGACGGCCTGGGTGTTGCTGGTTTCATATCCGGTGCGCAGGTCTTTGATGCGCGACTGGTCGAGGACGTAGGACCGGATCTGGTTGCCCCATCCGATGTCGGATTTGCTGTCTTCAATGGCTTGCGCACTGGCTCTGCGTTTTTGCAGTTCGAGATCGTAGAGTTTGGCGCGCAGTTGCTTCATACAGATGTCGCGGTTGACGTGCTGGCTGCGATCTTGTTGTGACTGCACGACGATGCCGCTTGGGATGTGGGTGATGCGCACGGCGGATTCAGTACGGTTGACGTGCTGACCACCGGCACCGGAAGCGCGATACACGTCGGTACGCAGGTCGGCGGGGTTGATATCCACTTCGATGTTGTCGTCAATTTCTGGCGAGACGAAGACGGCGGCAAATGAGGTGTGGCGGCGGTTGCCGGAATCAAAGG
>CAURDG010000021.1:0-13144 GCA_963523555.1 uncultured Cardiobacterium sp. | reverse complement strand
TTTTTGCGGTAGCGGGCAAGCGAGCGTTCTTCCAGCGGGCGGCGCTTGTGATCGCTGAGACAGCCGTCGCAGTGTTCTGCCATTTCGTGGGCGAGGGCGCTGAAGGTTTCCCAGTCTTTGACGGGTTCTTGGCTAACCGGCAGTTGCAGCACCAGCATGAGGCCTTCGTAGTTGTGTTCCGTGTTATCCAGATTTTGCGGGAAGATACCGGGGCGGCGCACGTCCAGCATGGTGCAGAAGATTTCGCGTCCGCCGGCGCCGATGAGTTCATAGGTCTGGTTGGGCGAGTATTGCAGGCCGAAGGCTTGCACGAGACGGGCAATTGTTTTTCCGCTGAATGGGCGATTGTTCGGCGCCATGATGGTGAGCGGGACGATCAGTTCCGGCGCTTTGCTGCGTGGCTTGGGCGGAGTGCTGTTTTTGCTGCCGCCAAAGATACCAGGGTTGAGGCGGCTGGTTTTGCGGTTATGTTCAGCAGGCGGGGCATCAAGGGTCGAACCCCGGTATTTGGGATGGCCGTCCTGCATGTCGCGTTCGCGGTCGCGCTGGCGTTTGATCATGAGGGCGGTGCCGGCAATGGCGACGAGAATGATGATGGCGGCGGTGATGCGCAATAACAATACGGATGGGTTGGTCATGGTTCCTAGGCTCCGAGTATGTCTTCAAGACGGTACATGAGGTAGTCGTCTATGGCGTGGCCTTCGTTTTCACTGAGTGCGAAGTGGCGCACGCTGCGGTGTCGGCGGTGCACTTCTTTTTTGTCCCCGCAGACGAGATAGTGCCAGTCGGGCAAGTTTTTGCCTTCATGGCGCAGGCGATAGGCGCAGCTGGGCGGCAACCAGGAGTAGTCTTGGCGCGGTAGCTCGCGCAGACTGAGGCAATCCGGCACTTGGGTGTGGCGGCAAGGGTAATCGCGGCAGCGTCCGCTGTGGATGTCCAGTAGTTTGCAAGCAACACGGGAGAAGTACACTTCTCCCGTATCAATGTCTTCCATTTTGTTCAGGCAGCACAGTCCGCATCCGTCGCAGAGGGCTTCCCATTGGTTATCAGTCAGGCGATCAAGGGGTTGTCGCCACCACTGGTCATCGTGTTGGTGCAATTCAGGGGGTTTCCGGCATATGCAGTCCCTGCATATAGCGGGCGACGGCTTCGATTTGTTTGGGGGTGAGTTTTTCCGCCACGTCACGCATCATGCCGTTCGGATCGTTACCGCGCACAACGAGGCTGCTCGGGTCGGTCTCGCTTGCCTGCTGGTCAAAGAGCGCCGAGGTTTTGAAGGCATCCAGCTGGGTACGGGTGTATTTGGCATGCTGCCCGGAGACGCGTGGGAATGCAGCCGGTTCGATACCGGCGCCGGCGGGGCCATGGCAGGCCATGCAGGCGGGGATATTTTTGTCGAGGTCACCGCCGCGATAGAGTGCTTCGCCAAGCGCCAGCAGTTCTTCAGGGCTTTCCCCTGCGCCTTCGGTCGCGGCAGGTGGTGGAGTCTGCGCCGCATAGTAGGCGGCGACGTTGGCGATGTCTTCGTCTGAGAGTAAGACGGCTTGCGGCTGCATGATAAGGCTTGGGCGCTCGCCACTCTTGAAATCACGCAATTGTTTTTCTAGGTATTTTTGCCCTTGTCCCGCCAGCGTTGGCCATTCGGGATTGCTACTCACGCCACCGGGGCCGTGGCAGGCAGCACACACGGCCGCTTTTTCTTCGCCCACTTTGATATCGGCGGCTTGTGCCCAGCCGGCAACGGCGATGGTCAGGATTGTCACTATGCCTTTTTTCATGACTTGCTCCGCAAGATTTTTCTTTTGTTGTTTGTCAAAGGCCTGATATAGAATTTCAGGCGGTTTTTCTGCATTTTACAAGAGATGAATAGTCGTTACCAGCAGGCGGTTTTCGCCTTTTCCGCCAATCGCGAGGCGCAATTTCCGGCTGCTGCGCGTGTTGAAATCGCCTTTGCCGGCCGCTCGAATGCCGGCAAGTCGAGTGCGCTAAATACGCTGACGAATCAGAAGACGCTGGCTCGGGTGTCGCGTACACCGGGGCGGACACAGCTCATCAATTATTTTGCCCTGCCCGATGCAGGGTGTTTTTTGGTCGATTTGCCGGGTTATGGTTATGCCGAAGTGCCGGAGCAGGTGCGCGCGCACTGGCAGGCTCTGCTTGGTCGCTATTTGTTGCAACGTGAGGTGCTGCGCGGGGTGGTGCTATTGATGGATATCCGCCATCCGATGAAGGAACTGGATATTCGCATGTTGGAATGTTGCGCCGAGCGGCAGTTACCCGCGCATGTGTTGTTAACGAAGGCTGACAAGCTCAGTCGTAGTGTGGCAGAGAAACAGTTGCGTGCGCTGCGCAGTGAGTTGTTGAACTGGCATGCGCCGTTTTCGGTGCAGCTCTTTTCCAGTTTGAAGCGGCTGGGGCTGCCCGAGCTGGTGGCGCAGCTGGATGCGTGGATAGAGGCTGATCATGCTGAATGAGTTGCTCAATGCCGGTGTGTCGCCCTGGGTGCTGTTGCCATTGTTATTGGTCGGAATGCTGGCGGGTTTTGTTGATACGCTAGCCGGTGGTGGTGGGATGTTGACGGTACCGGCGCTGATGCTGGTACTGCCGCCGGATGCGGCATTGGCCACGAACAAGTTGCAGGGCAGTTTCGGTACGCTGTCGGCAACTTTGTATTTTGTCCGCCGTGGTCAGATTCATTTTCGCAAGTTATTACCCGGGATTGTTGCCTGTGTGCTCGGTGCTGCGGCGGGCGCGGCTGTGGTGCAGTGGCTGCCGCCCGATCTGTTACGCAAGGTGTTACCACTGCTTTTGGCAACGGTCGCCCTGCTGTTCATTTTTATGCCGTCGCTGGGCACGATGGAGCGGGACGCGCGTTTGCCTTATGCCTATTTTGTCGGCGGCGCACTCTTTCCGCTGGGGTTCTATGACGGATTTCTCGGCCCGGGCACAGGCAGTTTCTTGATGCTGGCCTTAATCGCTTTGCGCGGCTACACGCTGCAAAACGCGACGATAGAGGCGAAGGCGTATAACGCCACCACCAATCTGATGTCGCTCTTCGTCTTTCTGGCCGGGGGCCGGGTGATTTGGCTGGTCGGTCTGACGATGGCGGTTGGGCAGTTGCTTGGGGCGCGTCTTGCGGCCGGGTTGATTATCAGCAAGGGTAACCGCCTGATTCGTCCGGCGGTTATTACCATGTCACTCTTGATGAGCGGTTATTTGGCCTATCGTTTCTGGTTTTAGCGACGGCGTTCGGTGGCGCGTGCCGCCAGGGCGGTGAGTGCGGTTTTGTAGTCGTTATCAGGGAAGGCGGCCAGTGCCTGCACCGCTTCGTCGGCTAATCGTGCGGCAGCTTCGCGGCTGTATGGCAGGGCATCGGTTGCGTGCAGTAAGGCGATGACTTCATCGATCGCTTCGCGTTCGCCCTGCTCGATGATGTGGCGCAGGCGTGCTTTGTCAGCAGCGGGTAATTGTTGCTGGGCGCGGATGAGCGGCAGGGTTGGCTTGCCTTCGGCAAGGTCATCGCCCAGCGCTTTGCCAATCAGCGCTTCATCGCCGGTGTAATCCAGCAAATCATCCATAATCTGAAAGGCCATGCCGAGTTTGCGGCCATAGACGGCGAGTTGCTCGCTTTGTGCCGGGTCAAGGCCGGCAAGCAGTCCCGCCACTTTGCAGGCAGCGGCGAACAGCACGGCGGTTTTCAGCTCGATGACGCGGTAGTAGCGGGCTTCATCGACATCGGGATCGTGCATGTTGCCGAGCTGCATCACTTCGCCCGCTGCAATGAGGTTGACCGCATCAGCCATCATGGCGATAACGTCGCTGTTGCCGGTGCGCACCATCAGCTGGAAGGCGCGGGTATAGAGGAAATCGCCGACCAAAACGCTGGCGGCATTGCCAAAGGCGATATTGGCGGACGGTTTTCCACGGCGCAGCGCGGATTCATCAACCACGTCGTCGTGCAGCAGGGTGGCGTTATGGATAAATTCGATGAAGGCAGCGGCGGTAATGGCGTGCTCGTCGTGATAGGCACAGAGTCCGCAACTCAGCAGGGTCAGCAGCGGACGGAAACGCTTGCCGCCGTCGCCGATGGCGTACTGCATCACCAGTTCTGCCAGTGGGACTTCGGCCCGCATTTCAGCCTGCATCAATGCTTCAGTTTGTGCCATTTCGTTCTGGATGAGTTGCCGGATCGCTGCGTCGTCCATCTGTTTATTCATAGGATGTTGGTTGGTACTGGCCATTGAAGAGATGAAAATATTATTGTAGCTGATAGGCGTTGCATACCAAAAGAACCAGATAGTCTTCTTTAGTTGTTATTGCATAGGTTAGGAGTATATCCCGCTAGCGCCTATAGACAATTAATTCCTGAATTTTATCATGCGGTTATGAAAGAGAATTGATGCCTACCCGATGTTAGATGGGCAAAAATCGTCCTCTGTGTACACGGAATGCGACTTAGTAAATTCCAGCCAGCTGGCGAGAACCGTATGTTTTGAACCTGTATCGTGGGTAGTTCCATACCGGCAGCCCAATTCATCCTGTTTGGCGTAGCCCCCAAGTTTTATCTCGCTTGGCAGCCGTCTGGGAATCCCGTATTTATCCCGCTCGGTAGTCAGTGCTGCACTCACCAGGCAGGATTAAATGCCGCTACCTCATATTAGTGTCCTGACATGCTGGATAGGGTATTCATTAACACGACACCGATCAGGATCAGAAGGATGCTGATGATGCCGATGGTGTCAATTTTTTGTCCGAAGTAGTACACGCTGATGATGGCGGTTAGCACCAGTCCCAGTCCTGACCAGACAGCGTAGGCGGTGCCGAGCGGTATGGTCTTCATCGCAAAAGCGACTGCCCAGAAACTTACTGCGTAGCCGACGGTGACGCCGACAGTCGGCCACAGTTTGCTGAAACCGTCGCTCAGTTTCAGCATGGTCGTGGCGAAGACTTCGCAGAGGATGGCGAGGGTGAGGTAGAACCAATGCATGTTTTTTCCCTTTAAAAATGAGAAAGCGGGCTGCAGCCCGCTTTTGCTTTCAGTGAGGTTTAGTGCCGGAAGTGGCGCATACCGGTAAATATCATGGCGATATTGTGTTCGTTTGCCGCCTCGATGACTTCGCTGTCGCGCACGGAACCACCCGGCTGGATGATAGCGCGTACCCCTGCTTTGGCGGCAGCATCCACGCCGTCGCGGAAGGGGAAGAAGGCGTCGCTGGCGAGCACGCTGCCCTGCGGGTTGAGGCCTTCGCTTTCAGCTTTCAGCACGGCGATTTGTGAGGCGAAGACGCGGCTGGTCTGCCCTGCGCCAATGCCAATGGTCGCACCGTCGCGCGCCAGTACGATAGCGTTGGATTTGACGCTTTTGACGATTTGCCAGGCAAAGAGCAGGTCGCGCAATTCTTCGTGGCCGGGTTCGCGCGCGGTCACAATTTGCAGGTCGGCACGATTCAGGGCGCCTTTGTCCCATTCCTGCACGAGCAGGCCACCGTGCAGGCTGGTAAGCTGCCAGTCGCGTTCTTTATGACCTTCGCTTTTGATTTCGAGAACGCGGATGTTGGGTTTTTGTGTCAAGACTTGCAGGGCTTCGTCGTCGTAAGCGGGGGCAAGCAGGACTTCGACGAATTGGCGGCTGATGATTTCGCGCACGGTTTCGCCGTCCAGCCCCCGGTTGAAGGCGATGATGCCGCCGAAGGCTGAGGTGGCATCGCAGCGGTGTGCGGCATTGTAGGCAGCAAGCACGTTTTCACCCAGCGCCGCGCCGCAGGGGTTGGCATGTTTGACGATGACGCAGGCGGGTTGTTCCTGGAATCCGATAACGGTTTGCAGGGCGGCGTCGGCGTCAGCGAGGTTGTTGTAGGAGAGCGCTTTGCCTTGTAGTTGTTTGGCTGTAGCCAGCGTCGAACCGGCGGGTTTGCGCGGGATGTAGAAGGCGGCGCGCTGGTGCGGGTTTTCGCCGTAGCGCAGGGTGCTGTGTAACTGGTAGTCAGCGTGGAAGTGGGTGGGGAAAAGATCGCCACTCTCAACGCCGAACTGCTGCGCGAAGTGGTTGGCGATGGCGCGGTCGTAGTCAGCGGTGTGATCGAAGGCTTTGGCCATCAGGCGGCTACGCAGCGCCAGGTCGAAGGCACCGCGTTCGATGGCGGTGATAACTTCGGGGTAGTCGGCGGGGCTGACCACGACGCCAACCGAGGCGTAGTTCTTCGCCGCCGCGCGTACCAGCGCTGGGCCGCCAATATCGATATTTTCCACGGCGTCTTCGAGGGTCACGTCGGGTTTGTCCACGGTTTCGCGGAAGGGGTAGAGGTTGACGACGACGAGGTCAATCGGCGCGATGCTGTGTTCGAGCATGACGGCGTCGTCCGTACCGCGCCGGCCAAGGATGCCGCCGTGGATAGCAGGGTGCAGGGTTTTCACCCGCCCCGCCATCATTTCCGGAAAGCCGGTGTGCTCGCTTACGTCCTTGACGGCAAGCCCTGCCTCACGCAGCGCCTGCGCCGTGCCGCCGGTCGAGAGGATTTCTACCCCGCAGGCGGCGAGGCGGGTGGCAAATTCGACAACGCCACTTTTGTCAGACACGCTGATTAATGCACGGCGCGGCACTATAAGACTCATAACAACTCTCCCGTAACAGAAAGAGTCGTATCCTACCAAAAGCCCATAGCAGGCAACAGGGCAGCCCAAAGCAAACAGGCTTTGTTAAAATGCCACCACTTCACACATCAATGATCAAAGGTCTCGCGTGTCGTCCTCTCGAATCCTCTGCCTGCTTGCCTTCCTGCTGCCGTTTTTTCCGGCACACGCCCTGCAATGTGTCGCCGATCCGCTGGCCGTCTTTACCGAACTGGGCGGTGATCCCGATGACAAACAAGTGCACGTCCACGCCGACAATTCCGAAGGCGACTACGCCCTCGCCCAATTCGACGGCTCTGTGGAAATGCAGCAGGGTGACAAACATCTCTTCGCACCCGAACTCACCTACCGGCACGAGGACGGCAAGGCCGAACTCAAGCGCGGCGGTATCCTTTCGAACAGCCAGGTCGCCGTCGAAGGCAACAAGGGTCGCTACGATAGCGAAGCCGAAACAGCCAGCTTTGAAGAAGCCGAATACTACATCCGGGGCAAACAGCAATCCGCCGTCGGCTCGGCACAAAACGCCCGCTTCGACCGCAAAAACAACCGTGACAACTTCGACAACGTCACCTGGACAACCTGTACCCGTCTGCACCCCGCCTGGCATCTGCGCGCCCGTACCCTCATGCTTGATCACAACCGCGAACGCGGCATCGCCCGCGACATGACCCTGCGCATCGGCAAAGTGCCCATCTTCTACCTGCCCTACTTCTCCTTCCCCATCACCTCCGCGCGGCAAAGCGGCTTCCTCATTCCCTCACTGGGCAGCAGCGAAGCGCGCGGACTCGAAGTCAGCATTCCTTACTACTGGAACATCGCGCCAAACCAGGACGCCACCTTTACCCTGCGTCCCATGACCAAACGCGGCCTCATGGCTGAGGCTGAATACCGCTTCCTCGGCGAAAAACAGGAAGGCACCCTCTACGGCAGCCTGCTGCCGCACGACCGGCAAAACCCGAAACATACGCGCTGGAGCTGGCGTGGCACCCACCAATACCGCTTCAACGAAGAATGGCGCACCGACCTTCTGCAACAACGCGTCTCCGATGCAGATTACGTTGAAGATTTCACCACCGACTTCGGCCTCTACGACGACTGGTACCTCGAAAGCCACGCCACCCTCTACGGCGATACCCGCTACGGCAACCTCATGCTGCGCGGACAAAAATACCAGCGCATCGATAGCAACGTTAGCGAAGCGGACAAACCCTACGCCCGTCTGCCGCAGCTTACCTACAACAACAGCCTGCAACACGGCAACTGGCGTTACGATTTCAGCGCCGAAGCCGTGCGCTTCCACAAAGACCACCTCGGTAGCGCCAACCGTCTGAGCGGGGATGCCGCCGTTGCCTACCGTCTTGAAGACCCCTACGGCTACCTCGAACCCAAAGTGAGCGCGAATCTTGCCTACTACGACTTCGGCAGCCGCAAAGACAAACAAAACTTCGCCCGAAAACACAAAACCCGCGCCCTGCCGACCCTGTCTATCGACGGCAAACTCAACTTCGAGCGCAACTTCGACTGGCGCGGCGAAGGCTGGACACAAACCCTCGAACCGCGCCTTTATTACCTCTACACCCCCTACAAAAACCAAAGCGACATCCCCGACTTCGACAGCGACGAACGCAGCCTCTCCTGGAACTGGCTCTTCGCCCGCAACCGCTTCGTCGGCGCTGACCGCATTGGCGACGCCAACCAGCTCACCACCGCCGTCAGCAGCAGCTTCTACCGCGACCGCGACGGACAAGAAAAAATGCGCCTCTCGCTGGGGCAAATCCAGTATTTCCGCGATCGTCGTGTCCAGCTCAACAACAACCGCGTGGACAAACAAGGCCGCTCCGTCCTCGTTGGCGAAGGCCTCTACCAAATCGACAACCACTGGCGGCTCTACGGCCTCAGCTTCTGGGACACCCAGACCCACCGAAACGAACGCGACGTCGTCAGCCTCGACTACCGCCTTGACCAGGACCGCTTCATCAACCTCAGCCACCACTACACCCGTGGTGACTACAACCAGACCACCCTCGCGACCGTATGGCGCATCAACCCGCAATGGCGCACCTTCTACCGCCAGGACTACTCCAACACCCACCACCGCCTCTTTAACAACATCATCGGCGTCGAATACAACGACTGTTGCTGGGCGTGGCGCCTCGCCGGCAGACGCTACCGCGACCACCCGACAGACAGCAAAACCCACGACGCCATCTACCTCGAATTCGTCCTGAAAGGACTCGGCAACATGGGCAGCCGCTCAGGACGGATGCTCAAAGATCAAATCCACGGTTTCACCCCACTCGCAGAGGAGAAAGAATTTTGAAACCCACACACACCCTGACCCTCGCCTTCGCCCTCGCCGCCATCACCCTGAGCAGCAGCGCACAAAACCTCACCTTTGGCCCGGCCACTACCCCGCAAAGCCAGCCCATTGACGAAATCGGCCTCGTCGTCAACGATGAAGCCATTACCCGCCGCCAGCTCGCACAAGAAATCGAAGCCGAGCGGCGTAGCGTCCCCAAAGGCCTGAACCTCCCCGACACCGAACTGCGCCAGCAACTGCTCGAACGCGTCATCATGAACCACATCCTCAGCCAGATCGAAAAACGCGTCGGCCTCAACATCAGCGATGACGAAGTAAATGCCGCCATCGCGCAAATCGCGAACCGCAACCGCCTCAGCGAAAAAGCCCTCTACGCCCAGGCACAAAAAGACACCGGCCTGGACCGCGAAGCCTTCCGCGAACAAATCCGCCGCACCCTTGCCCAAGACCAGATGAAAGAAGGCATGGTCGGCGCAGACATCACCATCAGCGACCAGCAAGTGGACGACTACCTCGCCAAACTTGCGCGCGAACAAGGCAGCACCATGCACATCCAGGACCTGCTCATCCCGCTACCTGCCGGGGACGCGAAAAGCCGCGCTGCTGCCGTGGACGAAAAAATTCGCGAAGTCGCCCGCGCCCTGCAAGAAAACGGGCAAAACCTTGGACAGGCTGCTGCCCGCGTCAGCGGTGCCCGCTTCAACGACCTGGGCAACCTCAATCTTGCTGCCATTCCGCCCCGCTTTGCGCGTGCACTGGCCAAACTCGGCGCGGGCGACATCGTAGAAAGCCCGGTGGTGGACGACGACGGCATGCACTTCCTCAAAGTCGTCGCCAAACACAACGCCAGCGAAAACTACACCCTGAGCGAAGCCGACGTATCGCACATCCTGCTGCGCACCAACGAAGGGCGCGACGACGCCACCCAGAAAAACCGCATTGATGCCATCTACCGCGAGCTACAAGGCGGTGCAGATTTTGCCAGCCTCGCCCGCCGCTACTCCGAAGACAGCCAGAGTGCAGCCAAAGGTGGCGACCTCGGCTGGGTCAGCGGTGAATCCCTGGGCGGTGAACTCGCCCAGGCCATCGCCAAACTGCCGGACGGCGGCATCAGCAAACCCATCCGCACCCCCTACGGATACCACATCCTGCTCGTACGCGGCCACCGTCAAAGTGACAAAAGTGAAGACATGATGCGTCAGCAAATCAAACAGGGCCTTTACAGCAAAGCCATCGAAGATGCTTGGCAACAACGCCTGCAAGCGCTACGCCGCGAGGCTTACGTTGACATCCGCTGACCATAAAAGCCCCCGCTTGCGGGGGCAAACTTTACCCAAACGAACACCCATGAAAGCCAGCAAAACCCTGCTCATCCTCACCACCGGACTTACCCTGATCTTCACCGCCGGCTTCATGGCCATCAGTTTCTGGGCAAATTACGGTGACTACGATCTCACCTGGTGGCTGCCCAACATTACCCTGATGCTCATCCCGCTCACCGTCCTCGCTCAATACAGCTGCCAACATGCATAGACAGCATAACTATGACTACCATCCGCCCTGCTACTGCCGCTGACTTGCCCGCCCTCTGCGCACTTGCCGATACCACGTGCGTCTGCCGCCCCGATAGCCGTGATAGCATCTGGCTGGCAGAAGCGGACGGCAGGCCGCAAGGCTATATTGCCTGCCGCCACGTCTTGGACGAAATAGAACTGCTCGCCCTTGCCGTTGTCCCCGCTGCACGGCGGCAGGGGATTGCGACTGCCCTGCATCAGGTGATGCTCTCTGCTCTTGCGCCTGCCGTTGCCTATCTCGAAGTCCGTGCCGACAACCACGAGGCGCAGGCACTCTATCGTCGCCTAGGTTACCGAGACAGCGGGCAGCGCAAAGCCTACTATGCTAACCCTGACGGCAGCCGCACAGACGCGCTGCTCATGACCCTGCACATCCCAGAATAACCGCCATGTCACTTAACATCGATCCCACCTCACTCATCCTGCTCATCTTCGCTGCCCTCGGCGTCATTAGCCACAACGCCCCTGTCATCATCGCTTCCACCCTGCTGCTGCTTATCCAGCAAACCCCGCTCGTCCGCTATCTGCCGTGGCTAGAGAAAAACGGCGTCAGTATCGGCATCATCCTGCTCACCATCGGCGTCCTGAGCCCAATTGCCAGCGGCAGAATTACTCTGGGCACGGCGGATTTTGCCAACTGGAAAGCATTCACTGCCATCGCTGTTGGCATTCTTGTCGCCTGGCTGGGCGGGCGCGGCATAACCCTGATGCAGAACCAACCCAGCGTTGTGCCAAGCCTTATCATTGGCACCGTGATCGGTGTTGCCTTCCTCAAAGGCGTGCCTGTCGGTCCACTCATCGCCGCCGGTATCCTCTCACTCCTCCTCGGGAAAGACGGTTAAAGACTGCCAGGGCTGTGGATATTTGACTAACACGGCAGGTACTTATGACAAAAACAGTATCATTCCCCCCAATGCGGCATGGCCCTGTCATGACAGACACCGAAGCAGGCAGCGCATACAATGTCTGTCGTAGTCCCCAACGGAAACCCGCATGACCCGCATCACCCACCCCTACTTCGGCACCCTTGACAACCACGCCTTTCACGAATGCAGCCTCTGCTGGGAAAAACGCCTCGGTGAGACAACTCTCAGCCTGTGGAGCGATCCCGATTACCCCCTGGTTGCTGCCGCACTGGATACCGTTGCCGCCTTACTGCACGACCTGCCCTCGCTTGACCGCCGTACTCGCATCGCACTGCAACAACACCTCAGCCAGGACGATGGCTACATCACCTACCACCGGGCTAACCATCCTGATGCACACTACCCGCAAACGCCCGCCGCCTTCACTGCTGCGCTGCACCTGCAAAACCTTGGTATCTGGTACCTCACAGACGCACCTGATGCCATTATCCATCTGGATTACATGATTGCACCGCAGCACAATGACGAAACCCTCGTTGCCAGCCTGAACAGCAAAGGCACCGTTACCCGTATTACCTGGGAGAGCTGACATGAGCCCTTTGCGCGAACGCCTATACCAGCGCGCCGTCTTCCTCGACACCATCCGCCGCTTCTTTGCCGCACGTGGAGTCATCGAAGCCGATACCGCCCAGCTGCGTGCCTGCGGCGTCACCGACCCGCAACTCGTCCCGCTTGCGGCGGATGGTGGCTACCTGCAAACCTCGCCGGAATATGCATTGAAAATCCTGCTCGCCGCAGGCGCTGGCGATCTCTACCAACTGGCACACGTCTTTCGCGGCGAAGAAGAAGGACGCAAACACCGACGCGAGTTTATGCTGCTCGAATGGTACCGCTGCGGCTACGACCACCTGCACCTCATGGACGAAGTAACAGAGCTTGTCCGCACCCTGTTGCCTGCCTGCCGTAACTGGCCAGTGCGTCGCACCCCCTACGCCGAAACCTTCCGCGCGCGCTTTGGCATTGACATCCATCACGCGGAAGATGCCGACATCCGCCTCCTCGCAAGTGCGCATATTCCGGAAAGTACGGACTGGCAACTCTCGCGCGACGCCATGCTGGATCTGCTCTACAGCCATTACATCGAGCCACAACTGGGGCGCGGTGTGCTGGAATACATTTGTGATTACCCCCCCTCACAGGCGGCACTGGCGCGCATCATCGAAAACCCCGATAGTGAGGCTGTTGCCGCTCGCTTTGAGCTCTACATTGACGGCATGGAACTGTGCAACGGCTTCTGGGAATTGGCGGATGCCGACGAACAACGTGCCCGCTTCCTTGCGGATAACTGCGTTCGCAAGCAGGCGGGATTGCCCCAAATCCCGCTGGACGAAGACTTTCTCGCGGCGCTCGCCCACGGCCTGCCGGATTGCGCTGGCGTCGCCCTCGGCGTGGATCGTCTGTTGATGTTAGCCTGTGGTGCGGCGCATATCGAAGAAGTCGTCCCACCGGAACACATCCGCTGATCAAAACAGAAAAATACTAACTTCATGACAGGCCTCCAAGCGGGATGAATGCTGGAGCTGCGGCAAGCCGCCAGGCGGGGTGAATACTCATCCCCTTACACATATCCGGACAGGGAAGTATTGGCTTGTCAGCTTCAATAAGGAGATGGATATTTATCACGCTTGGCGAGGCCAGCATTTACGCCGCTTGGCGGGGCCAGTATTTACGCCGCTTGGCGGGGCCAGTATTTA
>CAURDG010000020.1:0-13403 GCA_963523555.1 uncultured Cardiobacterium sp. | reverse complement strand
GAATTTGTCTTCCAGCTCGATTTCTTTGGCGACAGAAACGCCGTCTTTGGTGATGTTCGGGGCACCGTAGGCTTTGTCGAGGATGACATTGCGGCCTTTCGGACCGAGGGTGACTTTCACGGCGTTAGCGAGGATGTTCACGCCTTTGAGCATTTCTTTGCGGGCGTTTTCACCGAAGCGGACTTCTTTGGCTGACATATGCTTAAACTCCTAAAATTTTATTGAAATCGGATGGTTACTGGATGACGGCGAAAATTTCTTCTTCGCGCATGATGACGTAGTCTTCGCCATCTACTTTGACTTCGGAACCGGTGTATTTGCCGAAGAGGACGCGGTCGCCGGCTTTGACATCCAGCGGGCGGAGAGTGCCATCTACGACTTTGCCCGGACCGACGGCGACGACAACGCCTTCAGAGGGTTTTTCAGCGGCGCTGCTGGCGAGGACGATACCGCCGGCGGTGGTAGTTTCTTTTTCCTGACGTTTGACGATGACGCGGTCGTGCAAGGGTCGAAGGTTCATGTTTTTCTCCTAATGTAAAAATGAAAGCCCGCCGGGAAGCGGGGGGTGTTAATCACACAAGGCCCTAGATAGGGTTGGGGGTTTCTGCTTTCAAGGATGCAAGCGAAAAAATTTTTATTATTTTGTTATAAAAGGATTTTTTAGTGAGTACTCCTGCCTGGACACGCGCCAGGCGGGATAAATGCCGGGTTTGCCGCCAAGCGGGGTAGATGCTGGGTCTGCCGCCAAGCGGGATGAATGCTGGGTTTGCGCCAAGCGGGATGAATGCTGGGTTTGCCGCCAAGCGGGATGAATGCTGGGTTTGCGCCAAGCGGGATGAATGCTGGGTTTGCCGCCAAGCGAGGTAAACGCTGAGTTTTTATTCCCCCTTCCGGCCTTCGGCCACCTTCCCGGGTACCCATGAAAAAAATGCGAGCATTTTTTTCATGGGAGCCCCGTCCCCCGCAAGCGGGGGAAAGGATTTTTTGTGCGAAATTTGGAATTAGGCGAACTCCAAGCGGGATAAATGCCGGGTTTGTGGCCGTCATCAAGCGGGAGTTCTATTATTTCCCCATACTTATGAACTATTTCTGTTGAGATGCTCCATCGGAATTTCCCGAAGCTCTATCCATTATTCGCGTGAGTAGTTCTTCCATTGGTATTTTCTCGGCTGTTGACTTATCCAACAAAAGTGCTGGATTTAATCCCATAGATTCAACAGCAATTCGAGAAAGAATTTTTCGTATTTTTCCATCATCATCTAAATATGGTTCCTTATTGAGCATCTCTAGAAAGTTTAGATATGTCCTTGTAACCACCTCCTTATGTTTATAGGTTTGTTCTATTTTTCTATCTTCCTTTATATACCTGATAGTAAATAAAATTACCCAAACCAATGGGATTGTAAATAACAATTTGACAAGATAAGCGCTTATGGATTCATTATCCATTCCTAGTTTTGGCATAAGTATAGCTGATATAATAATATGTGTAGTTGGAATTAAAACAAAAAGAAATATTAAAATCCATATGTTTCTTTTGATTCTTTTACTTACTTCATCTACCTGTTTTTTATACTCACTATAAAGATATACTTCATTAGCTTCACCAAGCAATTCTGCAATTTTTTTATCATATCTTTCCTTGGTTTCCTTAATAACTCTATCACCTCTACTGTAGAGATCTATGTAAATATTAATATGTTCTATTTGCTGAAAGACACTCTTTAATTCATTTAGTTTCTGCTGATATTCTTCTTTAGATTCTGGAGCAAATTCACATCTGCACACCCCGGAAATGTTTTTTAAAATCCTATCTGCATTGTCACGAATATATTTATGAAATTCAGACAACTTTATTTCCAAATATTCTATTGCATCTAACTCCAGCAATTCTAAAATTGCAGGATTAAAACAGTTTTTTAAATATGATATATCATTTTTAAATTCCTCAGGTGAAAAAAAGGCGGGTCAGGTTGAAAGCTACTAATTGGTAGATAACATTTTTTTTCCCAGGTTTTTAAGATATCATTAATTCTTTCCTGTTTATTATTCATGCGTCATTTCCTATATATAAAACTTATTTTTGCTTAGAAGGCCTTTCAGATAATCCCTTCGCGTTTGGCCTGGTAGCGGCTTTCCGCGTCGATGCGGGCGAGGATGCCGAGCGAGATGCAGACGATGACCACGGAGCTGCCGCCGTAGCTGACAAGCGGCAGGGTCAGGCCTTTGGTCGGCAGAAGGCCGGTGGTCACGCCGATGTTGACCAGTGCCTGAATGGCGATGGTGAGGCCGATGCCGTAGGCGAGGAGGCTGGCGAAGCGGCGACGGACGCGGTCGGCAAGATAGCCAATGGTAAATGCCCGCCAGACGAGCAGCACGAAGAGGGCGATGACGACCAGGGCACCGATGAGGCCGAGTTCTTCGGCGATGATGGCGAAGATGAAGTCGGTGTGGGCTTCGGGCAGGTAGTCGTGTTTTTGTACGCTCTGGCCGAGGCCGCTGCCAAAGAGGCCACCGCTGCCGATGGCGATGAGCGAGTTCACCAGCTGGTAGCCTTCGTCGTATTGGTGTTCCCAGGGGTCGAGGAAGGTGAGCAGGCGTTTGACGCGGTAGGGCGCGGCGACGAGGACGGCGGTCATGATGCCGATGACGGCGAGGAAGAAGAAGGTGAAGCGTTTGGCGTTCACGCCCGCCATGTACATCATGCCGAGGACGACGGCGACCATGACCATGGTGGTGCCAAAGTCGGGCTGTTTGATGAGGATAGCGGCGAAGATGGTGGTGATGGCGAGGAGTTCGATCATCGGCCGCCAGCTGCGGTCAAGAAACTGGTTGTTGCGTTGCAGGAAGGCAGCGGCGTAGATGGTGATGGCGAGTTTGACGATTTCGCCGACTTGCAGTTTGAAGAGTTGCAGGTTGATCCAGCGGCGCGCGCCGTTGACGGAGACGCCGACGCCGGGGATGTAGATGATGCCGAGGAGGATGAGCGAGATGACGAGTAGGCGGCCGCTGTTCTGGTAGTAGTAGTGGGTCGGCATGCTGTAGCAGATGTAGGCGGCAAAGAGGCCGCAGAGGTAGTAGGTCGCCTGGCGCGTGGTGTAGTGGTACATGTCGCTGTTGTGGCCGACGGCTTCGCTCATGGAGGCGGAGGTGACCATGATCATGCCGATGGCCATCAGCGCCAGCCAGGCGAAGAGCAGCCAGATGTCAGGGAATTCGAGCCCCTGCCAGCGCGAGATGTGCTGTTTCTGGCTGTGGTGGAAGGCGTTGATGTGGGTCGCAGCGTTTTCTTTGCGGGTGAGGGTTGGCTCGATACGCTGGGCTTGTTTGCCGGGTTCGTTTAGCGGCATGTGCTGGTGACCTCGTAGGCGAAGGCGTTGCCGCGCGCGTCGTAACCGCTGTATTGGTCGAAGCTGGCGGTGGCCGGGGCGAGGAGGACGGTATCGCCCGCTTGTGCGAGGCTGCGGGCGCGCTCGACGGCTTTGTCCATACTGCCGCAGTCTTCGTAAGCGACGTTGGCAGCGGTGAAGGCGGCCTGCATGGCGCGGTTGTCCACGCCGATAAGCAAGACGTGGCGGACGCTGCTGGTTTTGATGATGGCGGCAAGTTGGGCGAAGTCCTGGTTTTTGCCGACGCCGCCCGCGATGAGGATGACGGGGCCGTGAATGCCCGCCAGCGATGCGGCAGCGGCGCCGATATTGGTCGCTTTGGAGTCGTCCACCCAGTGCACGCCGCCTTCTGTGGAAACGGTTTGCATGCGGTGCGGCAGGCCGGCAAAGGTTTCGATGGCGGGCAGGGCCTGGCTGGGACTCACGCCGTAGGCTTCGAGCATGAGCAGGGTGCAGAGGATGTTGCTGTGGTTGTGCGCGCCGTGCAGGTTGAGGCGGGCGGTATCGAGAACGCTATGGCCGTGCAGGATGATTTTGCCGTTTTCGACGCGGTTCGGCAGGGTCGGCGCGTTGCCGTAGTAGATGATGTTTTGTCCTTGTTCGGCGGCAGCGACGCAGTTTTCGTCGTCACCGTTGACGATGGTGATGCTGGCCTGGCGCACGAGGTTGGTTTTGGCGGCAGCGTAGGCGGCAAAGTCGTCGTAGCGGTCGAGGTGGTCGGGGGTGATGTTGAGGATGGCGGCGACGCGCGGGTAGAGCGAGGGGCAGAGTTCGAGCTGGTAGCTGGAGAGTTCGAGGACGTAGCAGTCAGCAGGTTCGCCGTCAAAGAGGGCGTCGAGCACGGGGCGGCCGATGTTGCCGCAGAGTTTGGCGCGTTGTCCTGCATGGTTGAGGGCGGCAGCAAGCAGGGTGACGACGGTGCTTTTGCCGTTGCTGCCGGTCACGGCCAGCACGGGTTTGTCGTTCAGGAGGGCGAAGAGTTCGATGTCGTTGATTTGTCGCGCGTAGTTGTGGGTGAAGGCGGCGCGGCGACGATCCACGCCAGGGCTGACGACGAGGGTAGCGGCGCCAGCGAAGGCGTCCGGATCGTCGAAGTTGCGTTTTTCGATGCGGCGTTCGTCCAGGCGTTCGTCTAATCCGATGGCGTTGTAACCCGCTTCGCGCAGGAGGTCTAGGGTGACGTGGCCGGATGCGCCCATGCCGACGACGTAGATGGGTTCGGCGAGCGCTAGGGCGCGCAGTTTGCTGGTCAGGGTATCCATGGTGTGCTCCGGTTAGCGTAGTTTGAGGGCGGACAGGCCGATGAGGACGAGGACGACGGTGATGATCCAGAAGCGGATGGTCACGCGCGATTCGGGCCAGCCCGAGAGTTCGAAGTGGTGATGCAGGGGGGCCATGCGGAAGACGCGTTTGCCGCGTGTTTTGTAGGAGATGACCTGGATCATCACCGAAAGGGCTTCGGCGACGAAGATGCCGCCCATCAGGGCGAAGACGAGTTCCTGGCGGATGGCAACGGCGATGGTGGCGAGTGCCGCGCCAAGAGCGAGGGCGCCGACGTCGCCCATGAAGACGAGAGCGGGGTGGGCGTTGTACCAGAGGAAGCCGAGTCCCGCGCCGGCGATGGCGGCGGCGAAGACGGCCATTTCGCCTGCGCCGGGAATGGCGGGCTGGTGCAGGTAGTTGGCGAAGTAGGGGTTACCGGAGATGTAGGCGAAGACAGCAAGGCCGCCAGCGACGAGGACGACAGGCATGATGGCGAGGCCGTCGAGGCCGTCGGTGAGGTTGACGGCGTTGCTCGCACCGGTGAGGACGAAGTAAACGAAGGGGATGAAGATCCAGCCCATGTTCCAGCTGAGGTCTTTGAGGAAGGGGACGATGAGGGTGGTTTCTACCGGGCTGGCAGCGCTCAGGTAGAGCCAGACGGCGGTGAGGAAGGAGACGAGCGAGAGCAGGGCGTATTTGTGTTTGGCGCGCAGGCCTTGCGGGTCTTTGAGGATGAGTTTGCGGTAGTCGTCAATCCAGCCGACGGCACCGAAGCCGAGCATGACGAAGAGGGCGATCCAGGTGTATTTGATGCGCAGATCCGCCCAGAGCAGCATGGCGATGCAGACGCTGAGGATGATGAGCGCGCCGCCCATTGTCGGCGTGCCGGCTTTTTTCAGGTGGGTTTGCGGGCCATCGTCGCGGACGTACTGCCCCATTTGCAGGCGTTTGAGGAGCCGTATCATCGGGCCGCCGCAGCCAAGCGAGAGAAACAGGGCGGTGAGGGCGCCGAGGATGATGCGCGAGGTGAGGTAGGTAAAGGCGTTGAGCGGGGTGATGTAGCCGCTGAGCCATTCGGCGAGGGCGTAGAGCATGGTCGTTTAGTCCTGGGGGTGGGTTCTGTCGATGGCGGCGGCGTCGAGGACGCCTTCCATTTTCGCCGCGCGCGAGCCTTTGACGAGGACGGTGGTCGGCGGTGTCGCCGGGTCGGCGAGCAGTTGCTTGAGGGCAGCGCCTGCGGCAGCGGTATCGGGATAGTGGCGGGTGGTCTGGTCGTTGTTCAGGGTGTCGTCATCGGCCCAGTCGCCATCGCTTTGTTTGGCGGCGAGGTAGGTGGCGGGGTATTCGCGGGCAAGGCCGTCGCCAACCGCCCAGAAGGCGCCGATGGCTTTTTCGGCGGCATAAACGGCGACTTCGCGGTGCATGGCGGCGGCGCGTTCGCCCAGTTCGCCCATGGCACCGGCGATGACGAGGCTGTGCGGCACGCTGGCGATGACATCTATGCCCGCTTTGAAGGAGGCGGGGTTGGCGTTGTAGGTGTCGTCATAGATGGTATGCGGGCCGACGCGGTAGGCAGTGAGGCGCGATTGGTGCAGGACGAGACCGTTCAGCGCGGCCTGTATTTGTGCGCCGCTGATGCCGGCGAGGGTGGCGGCGGCGGCAGCGGCCAAGGCATTGGCGATGTTGTGACGGCCGACAAGCTGCCAGGCGACGGGATAGGCGGTGTCATCAATGTGCAGGGTAAAGCGGCGGCCATCGTCGCTGATGTCGCTGGCGTAGAGGTCGGCACCTTTCAGCGGGTCCAGCGCGAATTTTTTTTGCGGGCGGTGCTGGTATTCGTCGCGCCAGCGTCTACCCGCCGGAGCGTTGAGGTTGATCACCAGCGCGCCATTGCTTGCTGCGTAAATTTCGCTTTTTGCACTGATGACGCCTTCCAGCGAACCAAATCCGGCGAGGTGCGCCGCCGAGGTGTTGGTGATGACGGCGATGTCGGGGCGGACGAGGGCGGTGAGCGGGGCGATTTCGCCGGGGTGGTTTGCGCCGATTTCGATGACGGCGTAGCGGTCTTCGTCGGTCAGACGCAGCAGGGTAAGCGGCACGCCAATGTCGTTGTTGAGGTTACCCTGGGTGGCCAGGGTTTGTCCTTGTTGTTGCAGGAGGCGTTGCAGGATTTCTTTGCTGGTTGTTTTGCCGTTGGTGCCGGTGATGGCGATGAAGGTGGCACGGCTGCGTTCGCGACGGTCACGAGCCAGGGCGGTGAGCGCCGCGAGGCTGTCTTTGACGACGATTTGCGGCAGGTCGGTGTCGCGTCGTGCTTCGACGATGGCGGCAACGGCACCGCGCGCTTTCGCGGCTTCCAGATAGTCCGCGCCGTCGAAATTTTTGCCTTTGAGGGCGACGAAGAGCGCGCCCGGCGGCAGGTTGCGGCTGTCGGTGCTGATGTTGAGGGCGCGGAAGTCGGCGCCGTGGTGTTCGCCGTCGCAGAGGGCGGCGATGCGGGCGGCGTCAAGCGGGGCGTTTAGGGACTGGTAAGCCATGTGCAGACGGTTTCCTGATCTGAGTAGTGGTGTTTGGTCGTACCGATGATCTGGTAATCCTCGTGGCCTTTACCGGCGATGACAACAGCGTCGCCCGCCTGCAACTGCGGCAGCACCCAGCGGATGGCTTCTTCGCGCGGTCGCTTGACCCAGATGTTTTCCCGCTTGCCTGTGCCGCGCAGGGCATCGGCGATGATGTCGGCGGGGTTTTCTGTGCGCGGGTTGTCGTCGGTGATGACGGTGGCATCGGCGTAGTGTTCTGCCGCTTGTGCCATCAGCGGACGTTTGCCGTGGTCACGGTCGCCGCCGCAGCCAAAGATGCACCACAGTTTGCCGGGAACGTGCGGACGGATGCCTTGCAGGATGTTGACCAGCGCTGCCGGGGTGTGGGCGTAATCGACGATGGCAGCAGCGCCGTTAGGCAGGCGGATGCGTTCGGCGCGGCCAGGAACGCCGTGCAGGGTGGCGAGGATGGCGGGAATATCGGTGAACGGGGTGCCGAGAGCGAGCAGGCAGGCGGCGGTATTCAAGAGGTTATCGACGTTGAATCTTGCCAACAGGTGCGAGGTGACGGGGGCACTATGGCTGGAAACCGCGTGGTTATCCCGCTTGGCGTCTTCGTATTGCAGGGTGAAATGGATGCCGTCGGCGTCAAGCGAGATATTCCCGGCGCTGACGGTCGCGGCTGCGCGCGGGTGATAGTTGCCGGCGCTGCTGACGGCGATGATGCGCGTCGCGGGGTGGACAAGGTTGTCGTCAAGCAGGCGGCGGCCATGCGCGTCGTCGATGTTGATGACGGCACACGGCAGCGGGCGGGCAAACAGGCGGGCTTTGGCCTGGAAGTAGTCTTCGAGGTCGCGGTGGTAGTCGAGGTGGTCGCGGCTGAGGTTGGTGAAGACGCCAATGGCAAAATCCACTCCGGCGACGCGGTGCTGGGCGAGGGCGTGTGAGGACACTTCCATTGCGACAGTCTTGATACCGCGTTCGCGCCAGGCGGCGAGGTGCTGCTGGATGCGTAGCGGATCAGGGGTGGTATGGCTGGAGGCTTCGAGTGCGTCCAGCGGGCCGTAGCCGATGGTGCCCAGCATGGCGCCGCCCGTCGCCTGGGCGAGAAAGTGAACCAGCGAGCTTTTGCCGTCGGTGCCGGTAACGCCGATGACGGTCATGGCGCGCGCGGGATGGTCGTAGTAATGGGCGGCGATGTCGCCGAGGTGCGCACCGAGATCGGGGCAAGGCAGGGCGCCTGCCGGTGGCGCCGGATAAGGCGGTTCGTAAACGATGGCGGCGGCTGGTTCGCCGTGGTAGTAGTCGAGGGCGTGATGGCTGACGCCGCGTGCGGCAAGCCACAGGGTATCGGCATCAAGCTGGCGGTTGTCGGTGGTGATGGCGCCGATCATTCGCTCGGCGGCGGGGTCAAGGGTGAGGTAAGGGGCGAGGAGGCTACTGAGTGATTTCTTTGGCTGGGACATCGGGGGCTCCGACTGTGTCGTTGTCTTCAAAGGGTTCGCCGTTATCGTTGACCAGCGCAATGTCGCCGGTCTTGGTGATTTTGTCCGGCAGGACGTTGAGCATCTTCAGCGAGGCTTCGGCGATTTTTGCAAAAGGCGGCGCGGCAACGAGGCCGCCATAGTAGTCGCTGCCTTTGGGATCGTCCACGACGACGACCATGGCGATACGCGGTTCGTGTGCCGGGGCATAGCCGGCGAAGATGCCGCGATAGTTTTTCTCGGCGTAACCGCCGCCGGCGCGCACTTTGTGCGAGGTGCCGGTCTTGCCCGCCACGGTGTAGGTATCGGTGTTAGCGCGGCGTCCGGTACCGCCGTCGCCGACCACGGCTTCGAGCATTTTGCGCACACTGCTGGCGGTTTTTGCTGACATCACCCGCTTGCCTTCCGGCGGGGTGTGGACTTTCAGCAGCGACAGCGGCACGGCAACACCGTCATTGGCGATGGTGGCGTAGGCATGGGCCAGTTGCAGGGCACTGGTGCTGACGCCGTAGCCATAAAAGATGGTGGCGTATTCAAAGTTGCCCAGCTTTTCAGTACGCGGGAAGTGGCCGCGCTGTTCGCCGGGGAAGTTGATGCCGCTGGCCTGACCGAAACCGAGTTCGTGCATGAAGGCGCGGTATTTTTTGCGCGGGGTGCGCTCGCTGATCATCGCCATGCCGACGTTTGAGGATTTGCGGATGATGCCGACAGTGTCCTGCGTGCCGTAGTTATGCGTGTCGCGCACGGTGTTTTTGCCCATTTGGTAGGTCATGCCCTTTTTGAAGCGCGTGTTGGGCGAGATGGCGCCAAGTTCGATGGCGGCGGCAACGGCCAGCGGTTTCATGGTTGAACCGGGCTCAAAGGTGTCGGTGACGGCGCGGTTTTTCAGCAGTTCGGCGCGGCGCTCGGCGGATACGTTCGGATTGCCTGCCGGCAGCGACACCATTGAAAGGATTTCGCCGCTCTTGATGTCGATAACGACGGCAGTCACAGAGGCGGCGCGGTACTGGTTCATGGTGTCCTGCAACACCTGATGGGTGATGAACTGAATGCGCTTGTCGATGGAAAGTTGCAGTTGCGCCCCGCTGGCAGCGGGCGCGACTTCTTCCACCACGCGCAAGGCGCGTCCGGCCCGGTCTTGCAGGACTTTGACCTTGCCGGGACGGCCGGCGAGGGTATTTTCGTAGAGTTTTTCCAGCCCTTCCTGGCCTTTGTCTTCCACATCGGTGTAACCGATGATTTGCCCCATGATTTCGCCGGAGGGATAGAAGCGTTTGTAGCCGTTTTCGCTGCGCAGGCCAGGGATTTTCAAGTCCAGCGCTTCTTTGCCAAGATTGGGCGGAATCTGCCGCCCAAGGTACATGAACTGGCTGTCGCTGCGCTTGATGAGCTCTTCGTAAAAACGGGCGAGATCTTCATCCAGAAGACTCGCCAGCGGACGCAGGATTTCGTAGTGATAGCGCAGGCGGGTTTCGTCTTCGTCGGGGCCGTTCACCCAGGAACAGTCTTCGCTGTATTTTTTATCGCTGAGGCAGGCCTCGCGCAGGCGGTCGAAATCGCCGTTCAGCGTCGCCCACAGGCGGGTCGGGTCGGCAATCAGGGTGCTGACCGGGGTCGAGATGGCCAGCGGCTCGCCTTCGCGGTCGAGGATCATGCCGCGCAGCGCATCTTCGGTCTGGATGCGCAGACTGCGGTCATAGCCGCGCGCGGTAAGTTCACGCGCGGTGGTTACTTGCAGGCGGATAAGCTGGCCGATGAGCAGCGCCGTCATCAAGACCAGTGCGGCAATGACCACGTTACGCCGGGTCGTGGCTCCGTAGCGGGAAGCGGAACGCGCCACTGGCTCAGTCCAGATAGACGACTTGCGTCGCTTGCGGCATGTGCATATCCAGTCCGTTACGCACTGCGTGGTCGATAACGCTGTCATCCACCAGCATTTTTTGCTCCAGGAGCAGTTGCGTCCATTCGGCGTTAATCTGGTCGCGCGTCTTTTTCAGCGATTGCACTTCGTTGACGAGGTCGCTTTGCTCATGCGCGAATTTCGCCGCCTGCACCCCGCTGAAACACACACCGCCAAGCAGCGCCGTCAGAATTAACATCATGATTTTCATATCTTTACTGCCTTTCTCAGTCTTGCACTGCGACTTCTGGGATTATCCGCCACTTCCCCGGCGGACGGCTTGATCACGGGCGGTACCAGTCGCAGCAAAGGGTTCACCCGGTCATGCGCCGACGGGATTTCCGCCGGCAAAGGCGCGCCCTCGCAGGCGCGGATAAAACGTTTAACGAGCGCGTCTTCCAGACCGTGAAAAGTAATCACGGCCAGCACTCCGCCACTTGCCAATAAATCTGTTGCGGCACGCAGGCCGCGCTCAATTTCGCCGACCTCGTCATTGACCGCGATGCGGATCGCCTGAAAGGTCTGCGTCGCCGGATGGAAACCGGCACGGTGCAACTTGCGCGGCACAGCGTCAGCAACCACCGCAGCAAGATCCAGTGTCGAATGCAGACGCGGACGGGCAGCCATCACAGCGCGGGCGATGCGGCGCGCCACTGTATGCGGCTCGCCGCCCCAGTCGCGGATCACGCGGGCAAGCGTCGCTTCATCGGTCGCGGCCAGCCAGTCAGCGGCGGTCATACCGCTTTCATTGTCCATGCGCATATCGAGCGGGCCTTCCTTGTTAAAAGAAAAACCGCGTTCCGCCTGATCAAGTTGCGGGGAGGACACACCGAGATCAAGCAACACGCCATCCAGACTACCTGCGCCAACCTCGGCAAAAGCCATCGCCATCTGCGAAAAAGGACAGCGGGCGAAAGAAAAACGGGCATCGTTCCAAGTAGCGGCGGTAGCAGCCGCCTGCGGGTCGCGATCAAGGGCGAACAAATGGCCATCGGCACCAAGCCGGTCGAGAATGGCACGACTGTGTCCGCCGCGTCCGAAGGTGCCATCGAGATAACGCCCCGCCGGCCGGATAGCGAGCGCATCCACCGCTTCTTGCAACAACACCGTGGTATGCACACCGTTCATAGCGCCAGCGTCTCCAATGCGCCAGTAAGATCCAGACCATCGGCGCGCAATTCATCGGCATCTTGTGCATTGATCGCGTCCCACGCCTCTTGCGCCCACAGTTCGAACTTGTTGCCCATGCCGCTCAGCACCACCTTCTTGTCGAGACCAGCGCGCTGCCGCAGCGGTGGCGGAATCAGGACGCGCCCGGTCGAATCCAGTTCGCACTCGGCGGCGTTGCCCATATACAGCCGCTTCAAGCGGCGGATTTGCGGGTCGAAGCTTGGCAGTTTGACCAGTTTTTCTTCCACCTTTTCCCATTCCGGCAGGGTGTAAAGCAAAAGCTGCCCTTCCAGCTCGGCGGTCAGAATCAGTCCATCCGCACTTTCCGCTTCAAATTGCGCCCGCACTTTGGCCGGAACGGATAACCGACCCTTGGTATCAAGCGTAATGTGATAAATCCCGCGAAACATGTGTGTGAGCGATCCTGCGCTATTCGTTGCACTTTTTCCCACATTATAAAGCGTTCATGAATTTCAACAATAAATTCAGGGGGTAAAAATAACAAGCACCTTAAAAAGCAGTAAAAATTTTCTCATCTGCCTGCCGTTTTTGGCAGTTTCTGTCGAAATGGTGCAAGAAAGTGGGATGAAAAAATCAAAGTGAAGCAGCTGTCGCCGCATCATGAAATGTCTAGCAGGATAGATTCTAGGGTTCGTTTATTAAGGTGATGATGTTCGTTGTCAGATAGATATTGGGTCTAGAAATAATCGATGGGTAGTTGGCTGTATGCGTAAATGAGAAATAGCGGGGTGGCAAGCAGGGTGGTTGCGCGTTTTGTGGCATGATGCGCCGCCTGTTTTTCTATCCGCTTGGAGGTCGTCATGGTTTTTTTGTTGTTGAGTGTCTGTTGCAGTGTCGCGGTGTCGGTATTGCTCAAGGTGGCACGGTGGTGTAGCTGGGAGGTAGCGCTGCTGGTCGCGCTCAATTATCCAACGGCGGCGTTCACGTTATGGCTGGTGGCGCGGCCGTCGTTGCCCGATGCTGCCGTTTGGCGGGAAGGATGGTGGCTGTTCGCTGCGCTCGGTGTGCTCTTGCCGTCGGTGTTTATCGTGATGGGGCGTGCGGTGCAGGCAGCGGGGATTGTCCGTGCCGATGCGGCGCAGCGTCTTGCACTGGTGATTCCGCTTGTCTCTGCATTTGTGCTTTTTCGTGAGCAGTTGTCGCCGTGGTCGATTGCCGGGATCGGGTTGGTCTTTGCCGCGCTCTTCTGTCTGCTCGCCTATGGTGAGGCAAAGGAAAGTCAGCGCGCGTCATGGTTGCTGGTCGGCGTCTGGGCGGGCTATGGTGTGATTGATGTGTTGTTGAAGGCGTTATCGCAGCAGGCAAAGGTGACTTCGTTGTTGCTGGTCACGTTTGTACTGGCCGGGGTGCTGATGGCGGGTTATGTGTGCTGGCGACAGGTACAGGCATCAGCGGCAGCCTGTGCCGCAGGCGTGCTGCTCGGTGTGCTCAATGTGGGCAATATTGTGTTTTATATCAAAGCGCATACGGCGATGAAGGAGAATCCCAGCGTGGTTTTCGCCGGGATGAATGTGGGGGTAATTGCGCTGGGGACGCTGGTCGGTGCCGGGTTCTTTGGCGAACGTTTGTTGCTGCGTCATGTGGCGGGGTTAGTGCTCGCCGTTGCAGCTATTGGCTGTCTGACGTGGGCGCGTTT
>CAURDG010000019.1:0-13535 GCA_963523555.1 uncultured Cardiobacterium sp. | reverse complement strand
TAATATTGACCTATTATTTAATATCTGTATGAATAATTAAGTACATTAGCCATATAGCTAATCATCTTATTTTTTCATACAACATTTACGCCAATCTTTACGCATTTGCGCAATATTTAGGAAAGATTTGTATGAAGGATTAAGAGCATTGGCTATAAGTCGAGAAAGGAGGATTGAAGCATACGGTGAGCGTTGGCAAATAGAGACACTGTTTGGTTGCCTGAAAAGCAAGGGAGTCAATCTGAAAGGCACGCATATGACAGCACCGGCGAAGATAGAGAGGTTGAGTCTGTACTGGCGATAGGCTTTGTGCTGTCCTGCCGCGCGGGGGAAGTGGAAGACAAACGGTGCCCCATCAAGGTGAAGAAGCATGGCAGGCCCGCGCAAAGTTTATTCCGCGTGGGGTTGGACTGGCTGGTTTTTGTGTTGTTCAAGGGAATCAGGCTGTTGGATTTATTGGGCGGTGAGGTGGTGGATTTACTGGCGGTTAAGGAGGATGCAGGATGAAGGATTTTTTGTCGTGTACGAAGACCTCACATAAAAAACCGCCTGACGGCGGTTTTTGGGTTTAACGGTAAGCGGTGGGGATTTGCCGGTGATGGTCGGTCTGCTGCTGGTACTGGTGTACGCAGTTGAGCAGGCGTGGTTCGGCAAAGTGCGGGCCGATGAGCTGGCAGCCGACCGGCAGGCCGTCAATGTTCCCCGCCGGATGGCTGATGGCGGGAAGCCCTGCAAGGTTAACCGGCACGGTGTAGAGGTCGCCGAGGTACATCGCCACCGGATCATTGAGCCGGCTGCCGAGTTTGAAGGCAGGGTACGGCGTGGTCGGGGTGAGGATGATGTCCACTTCGGCAAAGGCGGCTTTGAAGCCGTTCAGGATGGCGTGACGGGCGCGGCGGGCCTGCTCGTAGTAGGCGTCGTAGTAACCGGCGGAAAGGGCGTAGGTGCCGATGAGGATGCGGCGCTGTACTTCGGCACCGAAGGCTTCGCTGCGGCTGCGGTGGTACATGTCTCGCAGGTCTGCGGGGTCGGCACAGCGGTGACCGTAGCGCACGCCGTCATAACGCGAGAGGTTCGAAGAGGCTTCGGCACAGGCGATGATGTAGTAGCTGGCGATAGCGGCGTCGCTGTTCGCAAGGTCGATCTCCACCAGGGTCGCGCCGAGGCTTTCGTAGGTTTTGGCGGCAGCGTGGATGATGTCGGCCATCGGCGATTTGAGGTCACGATAGTAGGCACGCGGTAAGCCGATGCGGATGCCGGTGAGCGGACGGTCGAGTTCCTGGTCGAAGATGATACGAGTCTGCGGGCTGGAGGTGGAATCGCGCGCATCGTGCCCGGCCATGCCGTTCAGGACGAGGGCGAGGTCATCGGCGCTCGCGGCGAAGGCACCCGCCTGGTCAAGGCTGGAGGCGTAGGCGATCATGCCCCAGCGCGACAGGGTGCCGTAGGTCGGCTTGATGCCGGTAATGCCACACCAGGCAGCAGGCTGGCGGATGGAACCGCCGGTGTCGCTGCCGGTGGTATAGAGCACGAGACGGGCGGCGACGGCAGCGGCGGATGCGCCGGATGAGCCGCCGGGGACGTATTCGTGTTGCCACGGGTTTTTCACGGCACCAAAGGCACTGCGCTCGTTGGACGAGCCCATGGCAAATTCATCCATCGAGAGTTTGCCAGTCATGACGGCACCGGCGTTGGCAAGGTTTTCGACGATGCCAGCGTCGTAGGACGGGATGAAGTTAGCGAGCATTTTGCTGCCGGCGGTGGTGCGGATGCCGTTGGTGCAGAAGATGTCTTTGTGCGCCATCGGAATGCCGTCCAGCGGGCTGAGGGTCTCGCCTTTGGCACGGCGGGCATCGCTGGCATCAGCGGCGGCGCGGGCATGGGCAAAGGTCGGGGTAAGGTAGGCGTTGAGCGTCGGGTTGTGTTGTTCGATGCGCGCGATGTGGTAGTCGCAGAGTTCGCGCGCGCTGATGTCGCGGGCGGCGAGTTTGGCGGCGAGTTGGCGTAGGCTGAGGGTGTGCATGGGTTATTCGATGACTTTGGGAACGGTGATGTAGCGGTTTTCAGCGGCAGGCGCGTTTTCTTCGATGCTCGGCATCATGTCGCGCGCGATGGCAGTATCGGCACGCAGGCGCTGGGTTTCGCCAAGCGGGTGGGAGAGCGGGGTGGTGGCGCTGATTTCCGGGGTGTTGATGGTGTTGAAGAGTTCGAAGATTTGGCCGAGTTCTTGCGCGAGTCGCGGCAGGTCTGTTTCGCTGATTTCGAGCTGGGCAAGTGCGGCTGTTTTCGCGATGGTTGCGGGGTCCAATTGGCTCATGGCGGTTAAAAAATCCTTCAAAAAAACGCTTGGGAAGGTATCATACCGCGCTTTGGTTTGCACCGTTTTCGGTGGTTTTCTATTCGCAAGCAGAGGCTTTTTTATGGGTTTTAATTTGTTTCGCGGGATGTTCTCCAGTGATTTGTCGATTGACTTAGGGACGGCTAACACGCTGATTTATGTGCGTGGCGAAGGACTGGTACTGGACGAGCCTTCGGTGGTCGCTATTGCCGAGGATCCGCAGGACGGGCGCAAGAAGATTGTCGCTTATGGTTCGCAAGCGAAGCAGATGCTGGGGCGGACGCCGGGAAATCTCACCACGGTACGGCCGATGCAGGATGGGGTTATCGCTGATTTCAAGATTACATCGATGATGTTGAAGCATTTTATTCACCGTGTGCACCGCCGGAAGGGCTTTTTCCGCCCGGCACCGCGCATTTTGGTGTGTGTACCGTCCGGAGCGACTCAGGTGGAGAAGCGTGCGATTCGTGATGCAGCGGAAGGCGCCGGCGGCAGCGAGGTATTTTTGATTCAGGAGCCGATGGCGGCCGCGATTGGCGCCGGGATTCCGGTTGATGAGGCCTACGGTTCTATGGTCGTCGATATTGGCGGCGGCACGTCGGAAGTGGCGGTGATTTCGCTGAACGGGATTGTGTATTCGACGTCGGTGCGTATCGGCGGCGACCGTTTCGATGGCGCCATTATTGATTATGTGCGCCGCAATTTCGGCATTGTGATCGGCGTGCCGACGGCGGAGCGGATCAAGAAGGAAATTGGCTGCGCTTATCCGTCTTCAGAAATTCGCGAACTGGAGGTGCGCGGCACGAACCAGCAGGAAGGGGCGCCGCGCAGCTTCAGCATTAATTCGAATGAGGTACTGGAAGCATTACAGGAACCGCTGGGCGGAATTGTGCGCGCAATCAAGCAGGCACTGGAATTGACGCCGCCGGAGCTGGCGGCGGACGTAGCCGATCGCGGTATTGTTTTGACCGGCGGCGGAGCGTTGCTGCGTGATCTGGATCGTTTGTTGATGGAAGAAACCCGCTTGAAGGTGATTATTGCCGAGGATCCGTTGACCTGCGTTGCGCGCGGCGGCGGCAAGGTATTGGAATTGTTGGATCAGCGTGGCGTGGCATCGTTTTTGATGTCCTGATTGCACGATGTGGTTTGATTTTTCGCCGGATGCGCCGCAGGAATTGCGGCTGCGTCCTGTGTTTGGAGCGCTGTTTATAGCAGTCTTTTTGTTGGTGCTCTCTCAGCGTGGCTGGTTGACGTATCCCTACGCCTGGTTGCATGACGGGGTTTATGCCCCGGTGCGCACGGTGTTACACACGCCGATGCGCTGGTCGCAGGCGGGTTGGCAGCAGTTGGCAGCGCATCAGGATGAACATGCGTTGTTGTTGCAGGTGCAGCAGGAAAATCAGGAATTGCGCGCACAAGTGCAACTGTTGGGGCATTTTCAAGCGGAAAACCGCCGCTTGCGCATGTTGATGGATTCGCTGCTGGATGTGACGGATCCGGTGCTGATTGCCGAATTGAGCGATACGTCCATTGACGGCTATCGTGAGCTGGTTACGCTGAACAAGGGCACGCAGGATGGCGTGTATGTCAATCAGGCGGTGATTGATCCGTATGGCCTGGTCGGACAGGTGGTCGAGGTCTTCGCGCATGAATCGCGGGTGATGCTGATCACCGATACGCGCAGCCGGGTGCCAGTCTATGTGGCGCGCACGCAGCAGCGCACGCTGGTCTTTGGTAGTACCGGTTATGGCTCGTTGGAAATGCCCACTCTGCGCGCCGACAGCGATATCAAGGTCGGTGATCGCTTGGTCAGTTCAGGTTTGGGCGGGATTTATCCGCGTGGTTATCCAGTCGCTGAGGTTACCGCCGTTGAGCGGGACAGTCGTTCATCATCCATGACGGTGCGCTTGCGGCCGCTGGCGCATTTGCAGTCCATGCTGGAAGTGCTGCTGCTTGATCAGCGGCATATTGCCTATCAGCCGCAGATGGTTGTGCCGGTCGGGCCGCCGCTGCCGGAGACGGTGGCCGCAAAGGAAGAGGCTGGCGAAGGTGATAAGAACGGGAATGTGCCCGAAGGGGGATCCCATGCGAATGCGCAGTAGTTATCCAGTCGGTCTGCTGTTTCTGTTGTTGTGGGCGTTGATGGTGGGGGCGGATTTTTATGCGTCCTGGTTTGTCCTGCCGGATGTTGTTGTGATTGTCGCCCTGTATTTCTTTTTGTTTGTGCCGCAGCTACCACTGTGGCGCTGGCTACTGCCAGTCAGTCTTTTGATGGATGTGGCTTCCACTGCGCCTTTTGGTTTTCACGCCCTGTTCTATGCACTGGCGGCATTGATGTCGCTGCCGTTTCCCGGGGTATGGCGTATGGCCGCGCCGGCGGTGAGTGTGCTGGTGCTGTGTCTGCTCGCGTTCGCCTTGCAGGTACTGCGTTGCCTGATGCTCTTTGCCTGGCAGGGCGTGCCTGCACCGCCCGGCTGGCTATGGGGTGGGGCACTGGCGCTGTTCTGTCTGCCTTTTTTACGTTGGCTGGCTGACCGCGCTGTGCGTCGTGTGCTGGGGGATTATGTGTGAAGCCGCAAGATTGGCGTGCCGACCCGCTTAGCGGTGGCGAGCAGGGCGATGAAGAAACCCGCCTGCATCAGTCGTTTTCCCGCCGTATCGTTCTCTCCGCCCTGCTGGTGTTTGCCGGTTTTCTCGGCCTTTTTGCCCGCATGGGGTATTTGCAGGTGCTGCGTTATGATTATTTCCGCACCCGCTCGCAGAGTAACCGGATGCGTCTTAAGGCGATTGTGCCGGAACGCGGCACGATTTTTGACCGCAAGGGACGGGCGCTGACCGAGAATATTCTGCGCTACCGCGTCATCATCAGTCCATCACAAACGGTGAATGTACGCGAAACGGTGGATGCGGTGGACGAAATCCTGCCGCTCTTGCCGGAAGAACGTGAGCGCTTTTTCCGCTTGTACAAGCAGACACGGCGCTATGAAGCGGCAGTACTGAAAGCCTCTATCAGCGAGCAGGATTATTACCGCCTGGCCGTGCAGCTTTACCGCTTGCCGGGGGTGTCGGTCGAGGAATATTACGAGCGTTATTATCCCTATGGCGAGATCGCCTCGCACGTCATCGGTTACACCAACCGCATCAGCGAGGAAGACTTGGAAACGCTGGATCCTGAGGCGTATCGCGGTCTGCAATATATCGGTCGCTCCGGGATTGAGCAGCAGTATGAAGACCGTTTGCGCGGCATGCCTGGTTATCAGCAGGTTGAGACGGACGCCAACGGCAATATTGTCCGCCTGATGCACGAGCAGCCTGCCGTGCGCGGGCAGGATATTTATCTCAGCCTCGACATTGAGTTGCAGGATTTTATTTACCGCATTCTCGGTGATTATCGCGGTTCGTCGGTGCTGATTGACCCGCAGAGCGGCGAAGTGCTGGCGATGGTGAGCAAGCCCGGTTTTGATGCCAACTTGTTCGCGCGTGGTATTACCCAGCGGCAGTACCAGCGCCTGCTCGACGACCCGCACGGGCCGATGTATGACCGCGCCCTGAAAGGACGCTATCCGCCCGGTTCGGTTATCAAGCCGTTCATGAGCCTCGCCGGTTATCACTATGGCGTGTTTACCCCTTATACCCGCGTGAACTGCCCCGGTTATTTCCGTGTGCCCGGTGCGGCGCGACGCTTTCACTGCTGGAACCGGCGTGGGCATGGCTCGGTGAACGCCGATCGCGCCATGGCGCAATCCTGCGATGTGTATTACTACACTCTCGGCTACCAGCTCGGTATTGACCGTATCGCCGAGTTTGCCAGCCATTTCCGTCTCGGTATCCCAACCGGTATTGATATGCCAGATGAAGGCAGCGGCATCGTGCCGACGCGCGAGTGGAAGCAAAAGCGTTTCAAGGTGCCGTGGTTTATCGGCGACACCATCAATTGCAGCATCGGTCAGGGCTTTTTCACCACCACGCCGCTGCAACTCGCTTATATGACGGCACTGATTGCCCGCGATGGCAGCGAATTCACGCCACGCCTATTGCAGCGCTATTACGACCCGGAAACCGCGACTTTTACCGCCGTCAAAGCGCCGCTCGATACCGGGAAAGTGGCCGTTTATGAATCCGGCATCTGGAACACGGTACGCCAGGACATGGTCAACGTTATCCACAGCGCCTACGGCACTGCACGCAATATTTCGCGCGGGCTGACTTACCGCATGGCAGGCAAATCGGGCACAGTGCAGGTGGTTTCGTTCAAAACCGAGCGGCGGGTACACGCACATGAACTTGGCGCGGAAGAGCAGGATAACGCCATGTTCATTGCCTTCGCCCCCGCCGACAAACCGCGCGTTGCCATCAGTATGGTCGTTGAGCGCGGTGGTGGCGGCAGTTCTACTGCTGCGCCGCTAGTGCGGCAAATTACCGATTACTACCTCAGGGAGCAGAACGATGCTAATGCATGACGTGCGCAAAAAAAGCGTCCGACAACTGGTTGGCGAATGGCTGCGCCGTATCGATATCCCGATGTTATTCGGTTTGCTGGTGCTGATGGCGGCAAGCCTGCTGATTCTGCGTAGTGCGGGCAGTGGCGATGAAGACATCCTGATGCGGCAAACCCTGCGCTTCGCTGCCGCCATCGGTGTCTTGCTGGCCATTGTCGCCGTGCCGCCGCGTTACATTCGTCGCCTCACCGCTCCCGCTTACTGGCTGACCCTGGTATTGCTGTTGCTGGTGTTGATCATCGGTACCCGCAGTAACGGCGCACAGCGCTGGCTCAACTTCGGTATTGTCCGCATCCAGCCGTCCGAACTTGCCAAGCTGACTATCCCGCTGATGGTCGCCTGGCTTGTTACCATTCGCGCCGCCATTCCCAGTATTGGCAGCGTCATTCTCGCGCTCCTTGTTATTGCCGTGCCGGTCATTCTGATCTTTATGGAGCCTGACCTCGGCACAGCGTTACTGGTCAGCGCCTCCGGCTTTATCACCCTTTTCCTCGCCGGACTGCCCGGCTGGATTATCGCCCTCAGTGGGATACTGGCCGCCATCGGTTTGCCGCTCTTCTGGATGTTTGGTATTAAAGAATATCAGCGTGACCGTGTCCTCACTCTGTTTAACCCCGAAGCGGACCCCTTTGGCAATGGGTATCACATCATTCAGTCGAAAATTGCCATTGGCTCCGGCGGCTTGTCCGGCAAAGGCTATATGCAGGGCACCCAATCCCAGCTCGAATTCCTGCCCGAATCCAGCACCGACTTCATCTTCGCCGTCATCGCTGAAGAAACCGGCCTTATTGGCGTCGGCCTGCTACTGCTTTGCTACGGCCTGATTATTGCGCGCGGTCTCTACCTCGCCCTGCATCTCACAGATCGCTTTGCTCGCATCATGGTGGCGAGCATCCTCCTGACCTTATTTATTAATGTCTTCGTCAACATCGGCATGGTCAGCGGTATCCTGCCGGTGGTTGGGTTGCCATTGGCGATGATCAGTTACGGCGGCAGCTCCATCCTGTCGCTGATGGCGGGTTTTGCCTTGGCGATGAATCTTGCCGGTGGCTTCCGCGAAAAAAAAGATGAGGAACACCTATGACCATACGCCGATTGCTCACACTACTCACTGCCTGCATCCTCAGCAGTCATGCCATAGCCGACAACAGCTACGGCACCAACCCCGCCGCCATCAAAATGATGCAGGAACTCGCTGCCCGCGATGGCTATGACGCCGACTACCTGCAAGCATTGCTATTGGCCGTCGGACGCGATGACGGTGTCCTTGCCAAAATCAGCAAACCGGCAGAAAAAACCAAGCCGTGGTACGAATACCGCAAAATTTTCGAAGATCAGGCGCGCACTGATGACGGCGTCGCCTTTTGGGATGCCAATGCAGCTACTCTGGTACGCGCCGAAGCACAATACGGCGTTGATCCCGCTATCATCGTTGCTATCCTCGGCGTAGAAACCCGCTATGGAAAAGTCACAGGCACCACTCCCGTATGGCAATCGCTACTGACCCTGTGTATTGATTACCCACCGCGAGCTCCGTTTTTCTGCGAACAAACCGATTACTTCCTCCGCCTCGCCAAGCGGGAAAACCGTAATCCGCTTGCCATCAAAGGTTCATACGCCGGAGCGATGGGCATGGCGCAGTTCATGCCAAGCAGCTACTACAACGATGCAGTGGATTTTGATGGGGACGGACGTATTGACCTTTGGTACAGCCCAGCCGATGCCATCGGCAGTATCGCCAATTACCTGCAAGTACGCGGCTGGCAGAAGGGTGGACGCTACAAATATCGCCTGTCCACAGAACCCTCGCTCCCCGCTTTCGACAATAACCACAAACCGCATTACCAAATTCATACGCTTTTGACAGATTCCAATCTAAAAAATGACATAGATTTAATAAAAGAAATCGGTGATAATGGCACGGAAACAGTCGGAAGCCTTGTCGTTGACGCATCAGAGCAGGAAAAAGCATGGTGGATAACCTATAACAACTTCTACGTTGTCACCCGCTATAATGCGTCCCCGCTTTATGCCATGGCGGTCGGCGATCTTGCCGACCGGATCAGACACAAAAGAGAGAGCAAATTGAGATAATGAACGTAAAACAACTTCTGGTGCTAACTATCGCAGCGGCTGCACTTACCGCACAAGCGGAAGAAACAGCGGCGGATAAAGCCGAACCCGCGTCGGCTACAGCAGAACAGCAGGTGAATATCGTTAAAGTAATCGATTTTACCCAACCGCAAAAAACCCTCGCTTCGCAAGAAGCCAAAACCAAAGCGCTGCTTGCTGGTGAAGACAGAAAAGCCCTGCGCAATATTGACTTTACTCGCCCAAACCTGCGCAACCTCGTAGATAACAACGCCAAAGGCGATGTCATTACCAAAAGCAGTGGTCGCAAAAGCTACAGCTATACCGTTCTCGGTAAACGCTACCAAACCTTGGCTGACAGCAAAGGTTTCGAACAACAAGGTCCCGCTTCTTGGTACGGCAACCCCTTCCATGGTCGCAAAACTGCCAACGGCGAAACCTACAATATGAATGAAATGACAGCAGCACACAAAGAGCTACCCTTGGGTACACGTGTTGAAGTCACCAACCTGTCCAACGGACGCAAAGTCGTCGTTCGTATCAACGATCGTGGACCTTTCCACGGCAATCGCGTCCTTGACCTGTCCCGGGCCGCCGCGCAAGAACTCGGTACCCTCAATGCAGGTGTCGCCCAGGTTCAAATCCGCGCACTACAATAGGAAACGTGATGCGACAGCTGTTCCGTCAACTTATCCTGATCATTGCCGCTGTTTACAGCGGCTTTGTCTTAGCACAAGCCGCTCCTGAACTGCCGGTCAAGAGTTACATCCTGACTGATGCAGCGAGCGGACAAATACTGCTCAGCAAAAATCCCAACGAAAAACTGCCGCCGGCGAGCATCACTAAACTGATGACAGCTTATCTTGTGGTCGAAGCGCTGGAAAACGGCAAACTGACCCCGGATACGCCGATTACAGTGAGCCAAAGCGCCTACAAACAGGAAGGTTCACGTATGTTTATCGAAGTGAACAAACAAGTTCTTGTGCAGGATTTGTTGCAAGGGCTGATTATCCAGTCCGGCAACGATGCGGCTGTCGCCTTGGCGGAATATCTTGGCGGCTCGATGGATGGTTTTACCGAGATGATGAACCGCAAGGCGGCACAGCTCGGCATGAAGGATACCCACTACACCAATCCGACCGGTCTGCCCGACCCCAAGAATTACACTACAGCGGAAGACATTGCCATCCTCTCGCGTCATATCATCAACGACCATCCGCAGTACTACCATCTCTACGGACAAAAAAATTACACCTATAACAAAATCAAGCAGGACAACCGTAACCGTCTCCTGTGGCGTAACGCCAGTATTGATGGTTTAAAAACCGGGCATACCAAAGAAGCGGGCTATTGCCTCGCCAGCTCGGAAAAGCGCGGTAATATCCGCTTCATTGCTGTTGTTCTTGGCGCTGATAAAGAGAGTGATCGTTACGATGCATCTCAGGCGCTCTTCAACTACGGTTTTGCCCAATTTGAAGAAACCGTTGTCATCAAAGAAGGACAGAATCTGTCCGCTGTTCCTGTTTACAAAGGCACAGTGAATGAAATCAACGTCCGGCCACAGCACGATGTCAAACTCATGCTGCCAGTGAGCGATAAAAGCAAAGTCGTAGTCTCGCTTGACCTGAATAAGCCCATCATTGCCCCGCTTACTGCCGGGCAAGAAATTGGTACCATCCGCGTCAAAATTGGGGATAAAGTCTATGCCACCCTGCCCGCTGTTGCAGGTGAAGCCGTAGATAAAGCGGGTTTCTTCAAACGTTCCTGGCATAGCATCAAACTGCTTTTCTAAACCCCATGCATATCCGCCATCTTGGTCTGCGCCCCTATTTGGAAACATGGGAGGCGATGCGGACTTACACCGCTGCGCGTAACACAAACAGTGCGGATGAACTGTGGCTGGTGCAGCATCCACCGGTGTTTACGCAAGGACAGGCGGGTAAGACTGAACATCTACTCGCCCCCGGCGATATTCCCGTCATTCACATAGACCGGGGGGGGCAAATTACCTACCACGGACCCGGACAAATCATCATGTACCTGCTGCTTGACATCCGCCGTAGCAATATTGGTATCCGTTCCCTGGTCAGCATGATTGAAAACAGCGTCATCACCCTCTTGCAGACGCACGGTATTAACGCTGCAGCCCGTCCCGATGCCCCTGGTGTATACGTTGCAGGCGATAAAATTGCCTCACTCGGCCTGAAAGTAAGTAACGGCCGTACCTATCACGGTGTTGCCCTGAACGTGGACATGGATCTTGAGCCCTTCACCCGTATCAACCCTTGCGGTCTCGTTGGGATGCACATGACCCAATTGCGTGATCTTGGTATTCCTCTCAGCCCAACAGCAGCGGGCGATGCGCTTGCTGCCGTGTTTACGCAGCAATGGCAGGCTAGAGCCTGCTGATTGCGACTTGCACAGCGGCTTTTTGTAGCAAAAACAGCAGATGCAAGGCAAAAAGAGCAGTAAGGTGTACACGCTTACGAATATTTTTAACGCAGCAGATACCGAATCTAGACTTGAAAAACCACGCGATGGTGGGAGTCGGAAGGTCCTCCTTGCAACAGTAACCGTAAACCGATAAAATCGCGCGGTTTTTTCCATAGCAAACCGAATTTAGGAGATTTCATGAAACCCGATATTCATCCGAACTACCGTCCGGTCGTCTTCAAAGACAACAGCGCCGACTTCGCCATCCTGACTCGTTCCACCGTCGAGACCAAAGAAACAATCACTTGGACCGATGGTAAAGAATATCCGCTGGTGCGCGTTGATATCAGCAGCCAATCTCACCCGTTCTATACCGGCAAACAGAACATTGTTGATACTGCCGGTCGTGTGGATCGCTTCAAACGCAAATACGGCAAGAAATAAACCGCTTTCCGCGATAAAAAAAAACCGGCGTCAAGCCGGTTTTTTTATCGCAAGTTCGGTAGAAGAAAAAAGGCTCCATCATGGGACTTTTTATTTTTGTTTGTCGCATTGATGCTTCAATGCAGCGCCGCCCAAACTTCATCTAGATAGGCGAGAGTCAGGTGGGCAGTATCGGGGACGAGGGCAATGTCACTGCCCAGGTCTTCTGCTTTGCCCACGCCGACAGGCAGCGCACCGGCGGCTTTGATGGCGGTGATGCCGGCGGCGGCGTCTTCAATGCCGATGCAGTCGCGGATGTCCACCCCCACGCCTTGCGCGGCGGCGAGGAAAATGTCCGGCGCCGGTTTGGAGTGGGCGACGGCGGCAGGGTCGGCAATGGCGTCGAAGTAGGCGGTGAGCTGCATTTTTTCGAGCAGGAAGGGGCCGTTTTTGCTCGCCGAGGCCAGTGCGATTTTTTTGCCCGCCGCGCGCAGGGCTTGCAGCAGGGCGAGGATGCCCGGGTACACGTCTTCAGGACGGACGGCCTGAATCATTTCGACGTAGTTGTCGTTTTTGCGTGTGGTCAGGCGGGCAAATTCGGCATCGTCCACGCTTTTGCCGCCGTGGGCGAGAATGCGGCGCAAGGAATCGTCACGTGAGACGCCTTTGAGTTGTTCGTTGAAGGCGCGGTCGATATGGATGCCCTGTTCTTCGGCGAGTTTTTTCCAGGCCAGGTAGTGGTATTCGGCAGTGTCGGTGATGACGCCGTCAAGGTCGAAGAGGACGGCTTGGTAGGTCATGGTTGTTCTCCTGTGTTGAGAGATTCGTCAAGTGGCGTACGCGGGGTTTGCGCATAGTCTTCCCTTGCATCGCTGCGCGACACTTTCCCCCGCAAGCGGGGGAAAGGATTTGTCTCTGTGGTTTTTTACCCGTTTTTTTGCAGTGGCGCGCTGTGGCTGTCTTTCAGGGTCAGGGTTTCGCCGTAGAGTTTAAGCGGCAGGGCGTCACCTTTGAGCAGGCGCAGGGTGACGTTTTTGCCGTCCACTTCTATTTTTATCAGGCGGCCACGGTAGTTGATATGGAAGGTGTAGCCTGTCCAGTCTGATGGCAGGAAGGGCGCAAAGCTGAGGGTGCCACCCCAGGTTTTCATTTGTGCGAAGCCCTGGACGATGGCCAGCCATGAACCGGTCATGGAGGTGATGTGCAGGCCGTCTTCGGTGTCGTTGTTGTAGTTATCGAGGTCGAGGCGGGCGGTGCGCTGGTACATTTCCACGGCTTTGGCTTCTTTGCCGAGTTCGGCGGCGAGGATGGCGTGGATGGAGGGCGACAGCGAGCTTTCGTGCACGGTCATCGGTTCGTAGTAGTCGAAGTTGCGCCGTTTTTCGTCGAGGGTGTAGCGGTCGCCGAAGAAGTAGATGCCTTGCAGGACGTCGGCCTGTTTGATGAAGGGCGAGCGCAGGATTTTGTCCCACGACCATTTTTGGTTCAGCGGCAGGTCGTCCGGCGAGAGGGCGGAGACGGGGCGGATGTCTTTGTCGAGGAAGCCGTCGTGCTGGACGAAGATGCCCTGTTCTTTGTCTTCGGGATAGTACATGTTCGCGATGATGTCCTGCCATTTGCCGCGCTCGGCGTCGCTGACGTTGAGATCGGGGCGCGGGTGTTTTTGCAGGGCGTCCAGGGTGTATTGCAGTACCCAGGCAGCGAGGGTGTTGGTGTACCAGTTGTTGTTGATGTTGTTTTCGTATTCGTTC
>CAURDG010000018.1:0-13977 GCA_963523555.1 uncultured Cardiobacterium sp. | reverse complement strand
TGACCTTCCTCTGCATGTACCTGCTGCGCAAAGGCGTGAACGCCCTGTGGCTCATCTTCGGCATTTTCGGCATCGGCATCCTCGGCTACTGGCTGAAAATCCTCGCCTGAAAGCCCCTGCCCTAACCCAAAAGCCCTTCCCCGGAAGGGCTTTTCCATATTTTCAGGAAAACACCATGACCACCCTACTCGAAGAATACGCCGCCCTCGCCCTCGACAAACAAACCACCCTGAACCGCATTGCCGACACCGCAGCCGCCTGGTTTGTAGATCAGAACATCGGTCAGCTTACCCTCGGCAACGAGCACTTCACCATTCACTGGCTTGGTACCTATTCGCATCACAGCGGCAGCTGGCTGTGGGCCTGGGCCAATCCGCACCTCACCATGACCACAAACGACGCCGCCAGTGCCGACATCCTGCGCGCCTATATCGCACCCGATGCCGCTGCCGAGGGCGATGACAGCACCAACCTTTTCCAGAATCCGGCTGATACCGCTCTCCTCACAGAAGAAGGCTTCAAACTGGATGTAACCGAACTGCACAATCTCGCTGCTGTCGCCTGCGGCCTGACGGGAGCAGACGCCTATTACCTCGGCGACTACGGCGACGGCATTGCTCTGCTCGCCATCCACGACCCGCGCGTTGCCACCGCCTGGCAGGAAGACGACAGTCCGGCACGCATCCTCAGCATCATCCCGCAGACCATCAACCACTTTGACCTCAACCACCAAAACGCCGTGCGCGCCTACTTGCAAGCCAAAGGCTACCAGCTCAACGAAGACGCACAGCACATCCGCGCCCAGCGCGCTGACAGCCAGATTACCGCCACTTTCAACGATATGCGGCGCCTGAGTAACCTCAGCGGCAACACCAACCCCGCCTGACGACACCCATCGCGCAGTGACCTCGCTTAGCGGGAAGCCAGTATTTATCCCGCTTGGCGAGCACAGTATTTACGCCGCTTGGCGGGAAGCCAGCATTTACCCCGCTTGGCGGCTGTCCGCGAACCCAGCTTTTACCCCGCTTGGCGGCAGCGTCAAAAGCCGACATTCGTAAATGGGCATAAAAAAACGGCCTCTTGCGAGGCCGTTTTTGTGGTCTTCAGGCTGCAATGCAGTCTGTTTTCCCGTGGCTGTCTTACAGACCGCCGTATTTGTTGGCGCTGTCATCACCCTGGAAGGTGTTGCCGCTGCCGCCTTTGGTTGCGCCAAATACGCCGCCCCAGTCGTTAGTGCCGTAGGCCGGGCCGTATTTGTCGGTGTCGGTGACAGAGTTGAAGCTACCGCCCATTTCTTCTGCTTTCTCGCCGAAGAACGAGGCTTTGAAGGTCGCGTTGTCGTCGCCGCCGATGTAGGTACGGTCAGCAGTACCAACAACGGTATTGCCTTCGATTTTGCCCTGGAACCGGACAAGGTTGTCTTTGACGGTGACGTTCTTGGCCGGATCCGTGAGCCATTCGTTATACACGTTACCGGTTACGCGTTTTTGCCCGAAGTTGACGTTAGCCTGGACGAAGTTACCCAAACCAAGGCCGTTAGAGCCGCCAGCGAAGGCGTTCGGCAGGTTACGGTTGGCACCGCCGTGGAAGTCGTTGTCAATGCCGTACATGAGGGCGTGACCGTTGTAAACGGCTGTCTGGTTGCTCGGCAGGGCTTCCATTTGCGCGATGGTGGTAGCGTTGGTACCACGGTAGAAGTAGTTATCAACGCCTTGCTCATCATTCTTGTGCAGGTAGGGGTTGCGCATGAAGTGGTCAGAGTAACCGCCTTCACCGGCATCAAGGTCGAGGTTGGTGCTGACACGGCCATATTGGACGTAGTTCAGGGTATTCGGCACGGCACCGAGGCTGTACTGGGTCGCTTTACCTACTTTACCGCTGTTATCGGATTCATACTCGGCGATGAAAGACTTGGCGCCGGTATAGCTGTTGAGCCCAACCGGATTGACGGTTTTCTTGTCAAGGTTGGCATAAGCGAGGTGATAACGGCCGAAGATACGGGTGGTGGTGTTGTGATGGTCTTCCCATTTGCCCGTTTCTTTGTTGTAGTTCAGCTCTTGACCCAAGGTGTTCATGCCGTTACCGATACGAACCAGACCGTTGGTTGCAGCATCACCATTCTCATACGCATTTTTTGTATCGGGAGCACTGGTGCCAAAAGTATTCGGCAGTTCATTCGCGCCGATTTTGGTTGCATCCAAAGTATCTTTACCAGTACGGGTGAATTCGTTTTCAAAAGCGGTTTCCGGAGCAGACCACCAAACCAGGTCTTTACCGTAACGGGCGCCTTTTGCAGCTGCTTTTTCCAAAGTGGTGGTCACTTTCGCTACAGAGCCAGCAACTGCTGGGGTTTCACCACGGTAGTAATAAATATCTTTGCCTTCTTTGTCTTGATATTTCTTATCCGTCAATGAAATTGCAGCGGTAGCAGTTCCTGCTGCGTTTGTTTTCTTCTGGTAATAGGTGCGATCAATGATTGCTGTTAACGTCTTAGCAGCTTTAACGCCATCAGTAGCTGCAATAGCATCTACGGCACCGCTTGTGGCATTTCTTGCTTTATAGCCACGGGGACCTGCATTAATTAGCTTGTCTTGGGCTAATGTTCCGTTATAACTGGTAGGATCGGCGGACAAGTTATCAGCAGCTGGAGCATATTTAACCTTCTCAAAGCTGTCACCAGCGGTCCCATTTACGCTAGAGGCAACTTGTGGCGTAGTCGTATTGGCTGCACGATTAAATTTACCTTTATCATCGGTGTTATTAACCGTATGTTTGTCTTTTTGGCCAACGCGGCTGTACATACCAGCGAAGAGGTCCACGTTACGGAAGTTTTCTTCTTGCAGACCGTTGCCATCCGTTTTGCTGTCATGGTTGGCAGTACCGTCATTTTTCAACGGAACCGGGTTATCCATACCGGCAAACTGGGCGCGAACCGGAACGCCATCAGGACGGGTGACTTGCTGACGAGCCAAAACGATGTTGGTCAGGCTCGGGTTTTGCTGGCCGAGGTCAACACCCAGGAGCGGGGAAGCAGAGGCTGGTTTGCTCGGGTTCACTTCGCGGTCATAACGAGAGCCGTCGCGGCGGACATATTGTAGGGTACCAACGGTTTGTTCTTTGGACAGATCCTTGTTATCAACCACTTTGGTGCCGGTCGGGTCAACGATGTTTTGATCGGCGGCCTGATTGTTCTGGTTGTTGTTTTGGTTCTGGTTTTGGTTCTGGTTTTGGTTTTTGTTGCCGTTATCAGCCGGTTTGTTGCTGTTGTTGTCATCGCTGCCACCGCAAGCGGCTACGCCGATGGCAACAAGGACGGCCAGTGAGAGGTTGGTTAATTTCATAGTCTGTACCTATGTTCAAGTTGATGAAAATTTTCCATAGCCAATGGTTAGGCTGCCGCGTATGGTAACTAATAGGCAGGTCCTTTGCAAGGGTTTGTGGTGTTTTTGAAACATCTCATTTTTGCAATTTTTGTTTTTTGTTCCGTATTTCAGTGGCTGTCGTGTCATTCGCGATGTTGTGCTGCCACCACAGCATGGTGATACCAATGATGTTGGCGCGGTTTTTAGTTCCTTTCACTGAACCGCCAAGCGGCGTACTTCTTCAGTAATTACACGACTAAGAAAACAGAGCCGTATGTGCGGTTCCTTCATCATGCGACGCGATTATCGGATTTTGTCTTTATAAAAATGGCGACTTAATCTAACCATTGGATGTTTATTGCTTGGACACAAAGTGTGATGGTCTGAGACAAAATCTTCAGTATTTTGTGGATATTGCGTGGACTTATGTTTACAAACCGTAAGAAAGTGATACTGTGCGCCTGATATTTCTCAACCAAAAGGTGCATCATGGGCTTAATTATCGGTTTTCTCACCATTTTTCTGGTGGGTTTTCTCATCATTCGTGGCTATAACGCCAAAGGCGTGCTCTTCGTCGCCGGTGTGGCATTGATGTTGTTTGCTGTGGCTTTCCTCGGCAAACCCATCGGTGGCGAGAAGGCGACGGGGCTGTTTTACGTTGATATCAGCAACATCATCTACAACCTGATGGCGAACCGGGGCGGTGGTCTGGGCCTGCTCATCATGGTCCTCATCGGCTTTTCCGCTTATATGTCGCACATCGGCGCGAACGACACCGTCATCCGCATCCTCTCGCACCCGCTCGGCTACATCCGCTCGCCATATGTGCTGATGATCGGTGGTTTCTTCATCGGTAGCCTGCTCTCGTTCGCCATTTCTTCAGCGACCGCGCTCGGCGCCTTCCTCATGGCGACGCTGTTCCCCATCCTCACCAGCCTCGGCATTTCCCGCCCCAGCGCGGCGGCAGTTTGCGCCACCACGGCGATGATGACCCTCGCGCCGACCGCGCCGGATGTGGTACTCGCCGCCGAACAGGCACACATTGCCGTGAAGGATTATGCCTTCACCTATATGATCCCGATGAGCGTGCTCGCCATCCTCGCGACAGCTGTCGCCCATTTCTTCTGGCAGCCCTTCTGCGACCGTCGCGAGGGTTTGGTCGCTCAAAGCAGCGGCGAACGCATCAGCATGGACCTGTCCAATCTGAAAAAGGCACCGGCGTTTTACATGCTGCTGCCCTTCCTGCCGATCGCCGGCATGCTCATCTTCGACGGCAAAATCGAAATTGGCGGCCGGGTCATGCCGGAAATGTCGCTCGGCGCGGTGGTCGTGCTCACCCTCATCATCAGCCTCATCATCGAGTACATCCGCAGCCTTTACCACCGCTTCAAAGGCGAACAGCAAGGTTCAGGCGCCAAGGCGCTCTACGAAGGGCTTGAAGTCGCCTACCGTGAAATGGGCGCGGCCTTTGCCGGCGTGGTCATCCTCTTGATCGCCGCCGGCGTGTTCTCGGAAGGTCTGAGCAGCATCGGCTTCGTCAATGACATGATTGCGCTGGTGGAAAAGAGCGGCTCGGCGGCGACCATCATGATGCTGGCGCTGGTCGGCATCACCCTGCTGGTGGTGGTGGCTTCCGGTTCCGGCAACGCGGCGTTCTATTCCTTCGTGGAAATCGCACCGAAACTGGCGGACAAACTCGGCATCAACCCCGCCTACCTCATCCTGCCGATGCAACAAGCCTCGAACGTTGGCCGCACCCTGTCGCCGGTATCAGGCGTCATCGTCGCGGTGAGCGGCGCGGGCAACCTCTCGCCGATGCTCCTGGTCAAACGCACGTCTGTCCCGACGCTGGCCGCCCTGACCGTGGTCATCGTCTATACGCTCGTTTTCGTGCCGCTGCATCTGCCAACCTAAACGAAAGAAAAAGCGGGGCCTGCCCCGCTTTTTTATGGAAAACCGCGTGGTTATCCCGCTTGCGCTAACCCGGTCTGCCGTCAATTCGTGGCGAGAACCAAATCCGCGTGTAGCCGTGCAGCAACAGGCAGAAAGCGATGACCCATAGCACCTGCGCCAGCGCAATCCACAGCATCATCTGTGCCGGGAAGGTTAGTGGCAGCACGACGCGGCAGAAAAATGCCGCAACCAGCAGCCATAACCCGACCACCAGCAGACGCGGCGGCTCATGAATATTGCGCCCAGAATGGCCGAGGCTGACCCGCCCCATCATTGAGAGCGTCAGCAAGCCAACGCCTGAGAGCGTCAGCGCATGCATCGACAGAGAATCGCTGATAGGCCAGAAAAGCTGGCAGAAGAAGAGGAAGAAACCAAAGATCATCCCGCCGAAAGACAAAAACATCGACCACAACAGCGGGCGTCGCCAGATACCGAAGGTGTACCAGCCGACGAGACGCCAGCCGTTAGTGAGCGCCGTTGCCAAGGCGAAGACGGATGCTGCTGTCTGCCACGGCGTAAAAATTTTCAGCACGAAAAAGACGGTGAACGACACCAGGCAGAGGCGATCCAGCAGGATGCTGTTCTTCGGCGTGAAGGGATAGCCAACGCCGCGTTCCGTGAAAAACGGGGTAACCCGCCGTCCGATGGTCAGCACGATGGCGAGGATGGTGAACACGCCGAGATACAGACTCCAATACACCCCGTGTGCAAAACCGAGCAGTCCGGCGATAAAGAGCAACTGGCCGATAACTAGCAGTCCCAGTTTCGACACCAGCCCCATTTGCCGCCACTGCCTGACCGCCAAGACTGGCTTGGCGACGCCATACAGGCTGCCGAGAGCGAAGAGTACATCAAAGCAAGCGGCGACCAGCTGCCAGCCGGGGGCAAAGGCAAAAAGCAGACGGGCAGTAAACCACGGTAGCCAATAACAGAATAGCGGCCAGCCATGCGGCAGCGGCAGCCCCGTCCAGTTCTGCACGGCGGTGAAAAGAAAACCGGTGACGACGGCGGCGGCATAACCATAGACCATCTCATGTCCATGCCAGTACGGGGACGGCAGTGCACCGCTGAACGCCGCTACCTGAAACTGATACACCGCCAGCCAGGCAAGCATGGTGAGCACGGCAAAGGCGGACGCGGTGAAGAAAAACAGGCGGAAACCCAGATTGAGAATGGCAGGATAGCGGTGCATAAAACCTCCGGAAAAACGGCGCGCAGGATAGCACCTGCACGGTTTTCCAGTTATGACGGAAATCAACCATCCATGCGGGAAACGTGGGGAAGCAGAAAGAATGGGGTTATGACTTATTAACGTGTCATAATCACCACGGCTTCGCGACATAAAGTCATTTATCTGAAACTATGGAGACCGCTATGCAGCTGAAACCCCAACCATTTATCCTAGCCCTGACGATTGCCCTGCTTGCCGCCTGCGGTGGTGGCGGTGGTGGTGGTGAAACCCCAACGCCGACGCCCACAACAGACCCGCAAAATAAACCCACCGATAATGACAGCGGCGAAATGCGCCGCACCAGCACAGGGGCGATGATGCCCGCCTCATACAGTAAACGTCTGGAAAACGTGCAAACCCACGAAATGGAACTGAATGGTGAGGCAGACCCGGCCACTATCGTCTATAACGGAAAAACCCTTCTCAATTTCAGCGGACGTAAACTTAAACTGGATTTGCGCAGCTTGCCGCAAGGCTATTTCAGTGGGGATGGCAGAGATACGGTCGAACGCAGTACGGCACACATCAAAAGTTATAAAGGCTTTTATGGTGGAGCCTATTCGCATATCACTGATGATGACTCCTACATACAACTCGTCTATGGCACATACCCACTGCAAGAAGACCTGCCACAGACCGGCAAGGCACACTACTCTGGTGTTGCTTTTGATGACAAAGATCGGGGTAGCCTGAGCTACAACATTGATTTCAGCCGCAAAGAAGGTTCCGGCAGTATCAGTGGCCTGAGCCGCTACGGCAACATTACCTTGCATTCGGCAACCCTTAGCACACGTGACGATGGCGATTTCAGAACCTACGTTGTGCCGCTGGGTAGTGCACGGGCAGTCAGTGAACGGGGTGGGGTCTTGCGCTATGGTCTCGAACTTTACGGGCCGCAGGCTGCAGAACTGGGTGGCAAACTCCGTGACGCGTTAAATACGGAAACTGTCGCTGTTTTCTACGGAAGTCGTAACGATCAGTAAAAATCCGTCCCGGATAAAACGCCTTTGCAGACAAGCACCGCCATCGCGCGGTGCTTATTTATATCTCTTCACCAAGCGGCGTCATTACTGGGTCCGCCAAGCGGCGTAGATACTGGACCAGCCAAGCGGCGTCAATACTGGACCCGCCAAGCGGCGCAAATACTGGGCCCGCCAAGCGGCGTAAATACTGAACTCGCCAAGCGGCGAAAACACTGGCCCCGCCAAGCGGCGTCATTACTGGATCCACCAAGCGGCGTCATTACTGGGCCCGCCAAGCGGTACAAACACTGGGCCCGCCAAGCGGCGTAAATACTGGGCCCGCCAAGCGGCGCAAACACTGGGCCCGTCAAGCGGCGTAGATACTGGACCCGCCAAGCGGCGTAAATACTGGCCCCGCCAAGCGGCGTAAACACTGGGCCTGCCAAGCGGCGTAAATACTGGCCTGCCAAGCGGCGTAGATACTGGGCCCGCCAAGCGGCGAAAACACTGGGTCCGCCAAGCGGCGTGTACTGGGCCCGCCAAGCGGCGTCATTACTGGGTCCGCCAAGCGGCGTAAACACTGGGCCTGCCAAGCGGCGTAAATACTGGCCCCGCCAAGCGGCGTAAATACTGGCCCCGCCAAGCGGCGTCATTACTGGGTCCGCCAAGCGGCGTCAATACTGGCCTCCCGCCTGACGCGTTTGTTTCTGCTCTGGCAGCAACTATGTGTTACTCACCATGCAATTTTTTCAATGCTTCTTCTGCGCCCGGATGTCCTTGTTCAGCGGCGCGGTGCCACAGGGCATGGATTTTGTCGAAGTTGGCGACTGCGTCATTAGCAAAGATATAACTAAGTCCGAGCAGATATTGCGCATCCGCGTCGTCTGCGTCTGCTGCCGCTTGCAGCCATTTTTGTGCTTGGGAAAATTCTTGTGTGCCCAGATAGTGGCGACCAAGATCAGTTTGTGCAGTGGTATGGCCCTGGGTGGCGGCTTTTTCCAGCCATGTGTGCGCGAGCGTCTGGTCTGCCGGCACACCATGGCCTTCACGGTAGAGGATGCCAAGGCCATATTGGGCATCAGCATGGTTTTGTGCAGCGGCCTGTTCCCAATAGTAACGTGCCTGTTCATAGTCGGTGGCAACGCCTGTGCCGTTGTAATACTGCTCACCAAGGGCGTATTGGGCGGTAGCATCGTTCAGTTCGAGGGCGGTCAGCCACCATTCGCGTGCAATTTCATAGTTCTGGGGTACGCCAATACCTTGCTGGAACATGACGGCAAGAAAACGGATAGCTTCGAGGTTACCCGCTGCTGCCAGATCTTCAAGTTTGCGTCGTGCGCCATCGCCGTCCCCCGCTTGCAGGATGTGAATGGCACGTTGCACAGCGGCTGATGGAGGCTGCTGGCTGTCGAGAATATGCAGGGCAGTAGCTGCGTGGACGTCGCCTTGAGCAGCTGCCTGCTCAAAGCATTTTCGTGCTTCGTCATGGCGTCCTTTGCTTGCGTGGTATGCGCCGAGGGCTGTCTGCGCCGGTGCGATGCCTTGTGTGGCCGCTTCTGTCCAGTAGGTGATACCGCGCTTGGTGTCTTGCGCTACACCGCGTCCGTAGAAGTAGCAGGTGCCGAGGATAAATTGTGCCTCGCCGTTTCCTTCATCGGCCAGCGGGGTGATGGCGGCCAGCAGGGCATCGTAATCTTCTTTCTCTGTGTAGGCAGCAGCGGCTTGTGCAAGGTGGCTATCGTCTTTATAGATAGCGGTAAGGCGTGTGAGGGCTTCGTGGATGGGTGTCATGGGAAACTCCTGTTTGTGGTGAATGGTGGTATCGCCAGGAAGATGGATGGCTTCCATGATGGTTTATATAAGGAAAACGCTTCCCGTGGGAAGCGTTTTTTATGGGCAGCGGCAATGTCATCAGCGGATGCCGCTCTGTTGCAGCAGCGCATCCACGCGCGGCTCGCGGCCACGGAAGGCGATAAAGCTCGCCATGCTGGGGCGGCTGCCACCGGTCGCGAGGATTTCGTCGCGGAAGCGGGCGCCGGTCGCCGCGTTGAAGACGCCTTCTTCTTCAAACGCCGCGAAGCTGTCCGCCGAGAGGACTTCCGCCCATTTGTAGCTGTAATAGCCCGCCGCGTAGCCGCCTGCGAAGATGTGGCTGAATTGCATCGGGAAGCGGTTTGCTGCATAGGCAGGGGTAACGGCGACGGTAGCGCGCACGGCGGCGTGTACGTCCAGCGTTTTGTCGCGCCATGCTGTGCCGCTGTGGTAGCGGAAGTCGAACAGGGCAAATTCGAGCTGGCGCAGCATCGCCATCGCAGACTGGAAGTTTTTTGCGGCGATCAGTTTGTTGTAGAGCTCGTCAGGCAGCGGTGCGCCGCTGTCTTTGTGCCGCGTCATGCCGGCCAGCGCTTCGCGGTCGTAGCAGTAGTTTTCCATGAACTGGCTGGGCTGTTCGACGGCATCCCATTCGACGCCGTTGATGCCGGAGATGGAATAGATGTCCACATCGGTGAGCATGTGGTGCAGGCCGTGGCCAAATTCGTGGAAAAGGGTGGTGACTTCCTGGTGGGTGAGGCAGGCTTCACTGTCGCCCACGGGCGGGGTGAAGTTGCAGACGAGGTAGGCGACGGGCAGTTGTAATGCGCCGTCGTCGCGGAAGCGGGAAACGGCGCCATCCATCCACGCGCCGCCGCGTTTTTTGGCGCGGGCATAGGGGTCGAGGTAGAACTGGGCACGCAAGCTGCCGTCGGCGTTCAACACGTCGTAGGCAAGCACATCTTTATGCCAGGTGCTGAGGCTGTGGTTGGCGCGGAAATGGACACCGAAGAGGCGCTGGCTGATGGCAAAGAGGCCGTCGATGACGGTGCTGATGGGGAAGTAGGGGCGCAGGTCTTCTTGCGAGAGGGCGTATTGCGCCTGGCGCAGTTTTTCGGCGGCATAGGCCACGTCCCACGGGGCGAGGTCGGCAAGTGAAAGTTCACGGGCGGCGTAGTCGCGCAGCACCGCCATTTCCGCTTCGCCCGCCGCTTTGCTTTTATCGACGAGGTCGTCGAGGAAGGTGAAGACGGCTTGCGGCTGTTTCGCCATTTTGTCGGCGACGGATAGCGCGGCGTAGTCAGCGTAGCCGAGGATTTCCGCCTGGCGCGCGCGCAGGCGCATAGTTTCTTCGATGATGGCGGCGTTGTCGTACTGGCCGTCGTCAGCGAGTTCGCTGGCGCGGGCGTTGTAGGCGCGGTACACGGTTTCGCGCAGCTCGCGGTCATCGGCGTAGGTCAGGACGGGGATGACGACGGGCGCATCGAGTGTCAGGCAGTAGCCGTCCATGCCGCGCTGGCGGGCGAGGTCGGCCAGCAGGGGTTTGATGGCCTCCGGCAGTCCGCTGAGGCGGGCGTCGTCAGCCAGCGGCAGTTGCCAGGCGTTGGTGGCGTCCAGCACGTTGTTGGAAAAGCGGCTGGCAAGTTCGGTGAGACGCTGGCTGTTGGCGCGGAATTCGGCTTTGGCGTCATCCGGCAGGGCAACGCCGTGGCGCTCGAAGGATTCGAGGCTGTCGTCAACGACTTTCTGCTGCGCAGCGCTAAGGCGCGGGTATTCGTCGCCCGCTTGCAGCGCGCGCACTGCCTGGTAGAGGCCATTGTGCTGGGCGAGGTCGGTGCCGTAGGCGGCCAGTTCGGGCAGGATTTTTTCGTAAGCGGCGCGCCATTCGTCGCTGCTCTGCACACCGTGCAGGTGGCTGATGGGCGAGACGGCTTTGCTGAGGCGGTTCGCCATGCGTTCCAGTGGCTGCATCAAAGTGTCCCAGGTTGGCACGGTCAGCGTCGCGAGGCGTTCTGTTTCGGCGCGGTTTTCTTCGATGATGGCGAAGATGGCATCGATATGTTCGGGCTGGATACGGGCGAAATCGGGCGCGGCAGGCGGGTGATAGAGCGGGTTCTGGCTGAAATCGGTCATGGGGTTTCCTGTGGATAATCGTTAAAGAGGGCGAAGTATACGCCGCAAGCGGTGAGAAGGATTTAACATTTGCGGTGTTTTCATTGCCGCCTGACGGTAGCTTGCGTTAAAGTATGTGGCGATTTTTGGACGGTTATCGTGTTCAAAATGTCAATTCCCGAATCCTCATCAATTAGGAGACTTTGAATGATGAAACGTAAGCTTTCCGTGCTGCTGACTTCGGTCGCCATCGCCGCCCTGGCACAAGCACAAGAAAACACCGAGGCCCAAGGCGAAGCTGCCGCCCCTGCCGCTTCCGAAGGCATGACGCTGACCGTCCCGCAAGTCAAAGCTGGCGAATGTCAGGCGTTGGTGGTTATCCCGGCCAAGTTTGAGCCGCGCACCGAGCAGGTTGTCATTAAAGACGCGTCCAAGACCTATGAAATCGTCCCGGCCGAATATGAAATGACGGAAGAACAAGTCGTCATCAAACCGGCCAGCAAAAAACTGGAAATCGTCCCGGCTGTCTTTGAAACCGTCGAAGAACAGATCGAAATCGAACCGGCGATGACCAATCAGGAAGTCATCCCGCCGCAATATAACGAAGTCAAAGAAGAAGTCGTCGCCAAGCCGGCTTACATGACCGCCCGCAGCGAAGGCCCGGCGCGTACCTTCTCCTCCACCGGTGAAGCACTGCGTATGGTGGAAGTCCCGGCAGAAATGGCGAACATCACCAAGCAGGTCGTTCAGGAAGAAGCCCGCATCAACCCGACCCAGGTCGAAGCCAAATTCAAGACCATCAAGAAACAAAAACTGGTCAGCGAAGAAACCACACGTGAAGTGGAAGTTCCCGCCGAATACGAGACCGTCAAAGTCAAGAAACTGGTGAAAGAAGCACAGCAAATCGAGAAAGAAATCCCGGCTGAGTACGCAGAAGTCACCAAATACGAAAAAATTTCCGACGCGCAAGTCCGCTGGGAAAGCGTGCTGTGTAACGACACCGTGAACAGCAAAACCATCGAAGCCGTCCAGGCCGCGCTGAAAAAAGAAGGCTACCGCGTCTCCGTTGACGGCGCCCTCGGCCCTGGCACCATGAAAGCGCTGGAAGCCTACCAACGCAAACACAACCTCGGCGTTGGCGGCGTGACCCGCGAAACCCTGCAATCCATGGGTATTGAGCAATAAACCGCCGCTCACCCGCGATGCAAAAAGGAAGGCGAAAGCCTTCCTTTTTTATCAGCCTGACGATGCGCCAAGCGGGATAAATACTGGATTCTCCAACACCCGCCAAGCGGGATAAACACTGGGTTTCCCGACGCCCGCCAAGCGGGATAAACACTGGGTTTCCCAACGCCCACCAAGCGGGATAAATACTGGATTCCCCAACGCCCGCCAAGCGGGATAAACGCTGGGGTTCCCGACGCCCGCCAAGCGGGATAAACGCTGGGGTTCCCGACGCCCGCCAAGCGGGATAAACACAGGCTTTCCGCCAACCAGCACTACACCATGCATTACACACTTATCACCCAAGACGGCGACGCGCGTCGCGGCACCATCACCTTCCCTAACGGCCAGCTCGTGCAAACGCCGGTCTTCATGCCGGTCGGCACCCTCGGCACCGTGAAAGGCCTCGCGCCGGAAGAGCTGCACGCCATCGGCGCGGAAATCATCCTCGGCAACACCTTCCACCTCATGTTGCGCCCCGGCGAAGATATCGTCGCCGCGCATGGCGGCCTGCACCAGTTCATGCACTGGGACAAACCCATCCTCACTGATTCCGGCGGCTTTCAGGTCTTCAGTCTGGCGAAAATCCGCAAACTGACCGAAGAAGGCGCGCGTTTCCGCTCGCCGGTGGACGGCAGCGAAGTCTTTCTCAGCCCGGAGCGCTCCATGCAAGTGCAGCGCGCGCTCAATTCCAACATCGTCATGCAGCTTGACGAATGCACCCCCTATCCGGCGACGCACGAAGAAGCCGCCAAATCCATGCGCCTGTCGCTGCGCTGGGCGGCGCGCAGCAAAGCCGCACATGAAGGCAACCCCAACCACCTTTTCGGCATCGTCCAGGGCGGCATTTATCCCGACCTGCGCCGCGAATCGGCGGAAGGCCTGGTCGCGCTCGATCTGCCTGGCTATGCCGTCGGCGGGCTGGCGGTCGGCGAACCGCTGGAAGCGCGTAACGACACCCTCGACCACACCCTGCCGCATTTGCCCGCGCACAAACCGCGCTACCTGATGGGCGTCGGCAAACCGGAAGACATCGTCGAAGGCGTGCGGCGCGGCATCGACATGTTCGACTGCGTCATGCCGACGCGCAACGCCCGCAACGCCTACCTTTTCACCCGCTTCGGCACCCTGAAACTGCGCAACAGCGTGCACAAACGCGACCTGCGCCCCATCGAAGAAGGTTGTGATTGCTACACTTGCCGCCATTACAGCCGGGCGTACCTGCACCACCTCGACAAATGCAACGAAATGCTCGGCGCGCGGCTCAACACCATCCACAACCTGCGCTACTACATCCGCCTCATGCACGACATGCGCGCGG
>CAURDG010000017.1:0-14162 GCA_963523555.1 uncultured Cardiobacterium sp. | reverse complement strand
CTGCGCATCGGCGCGGGCGAAGTACACGCCATCATGGGGCCGAACGGCTCCGGCAAATCGACGCTGGCGAACGTCATCGCCGGGCGCGAGGGCTACATCGTCACCGAAGGCAGCGTCAGCTACGACGGCAAAGACCTGCTGGAAATGGAACCGGACGAGCGCGCCTGCGCCGGCATCTTCCTCGCCTTCCAGTACCCGGTGGAAATCCCCGGCGTCAGCAACCTCTACTTCCTGAAAGCGGCGGTCAATGCCAAACGCGCCTACGAAGGCAAGGGCGAGATGGACGCGATGGAATTCTACGACCTGCTCCAAAGCCGCATGAAAAGCGTGAAAATGCACGACAGCTTCCTCTCACGCGCGGTCAACGTCGGCTTCTCCGGCGGTGAGAAAAAGCGCAACGAAATCATGCAAATGGCAGTATTAGAACCGCGTCTGGCGGTGCTGGACGAAACCGACTCCGGCCTGGACATTGACGCCCTGCGCGTCGTCTCCGAAGGCGTGAACGCCCTGCGCGACGCCAAGCGCAGCTTCATGGTCATCACCCACTACCAGCGCCTGCTCGACTACATCGTGCCGGACTACGTGCACGTGCTGGTCAATGGCGAAATCGTCGAAAGTGGCGACAAAACGCTGGCGCTACAACTGGAAGAAAAAGGCTATGCCGACTTCCGTGGCGAAGAAACCGGCGCCGCCCGGAGCGCCTGATGAGCGGCTTCTTCCCGGACATCCGCGCCGCCGAAGGCGCGCTACAACAAGAAGCCTTCAGCCGCTGGCAAGCAATGGGCGACCTGCGCCGCCGCGAACACTGGCGCTGGACACCGCTCGATGCGCTGCGCGACGGCGAGCGCCGCGTCGAAAACGCCGACTACCAATTCGACCTGCCCGATGCCATCGGCGAAGACTTTGGCACCTTTACCGAGGCCGACCGCGCCCTGCTCGCCCTCGACGATGCCGCCTTCGCTGCCTTAAACGTTGCCCTGCAACGCGAAGCGCTGCTGCTCACCGTCCCCGACGGCGCCGAGCTTGCCGACATCGCCGCGCTCAACATCGACCTCGCCGCGCGCCGCCTGCAAACCTCGCGCATCCACATCCGCGCCGGCAAAAACAGCCGCAGCGCCTTCTGGATAGACTACCGCGTGAGCCGCCAAGGCGCGCAGTTACCCGTCATCACGGTGGACGCCGCCGACGGCGCGCAAGTGGACGTTGCCCTGTGGTTTCATGGCGACGCCGGCACTGCACAAGTGGCACAAGCCGCCGTCCAACAAGCCACCGACAGCCGTGTGCGCGTCAATGCCCTGCAAGCGGGCGGCGACCTGCTGCGCCTCGACGTCCACAGCGAACTGCACGGCGAAGGCACCCACTTCGCCTTCGGCGGCGTACAACTGCTCGCAGGCAAGCAAATTGGCGACTACCACCTGAACGTGCGCCACCTCACCGAAAACAGCGAAAGCCACCAGCGCGTGCGCGGCGCGCTCAACGATGCGGCGCTTGGCATCTTCGACGGCATGATCTACGTCGCCCACGGCGCACAAAAAACCGACGCGCGCCAGGACAGCCGCTACATCCTCCTCTCCGACAGCGCCCGCTCGCACAGCGTGCCGCGCCTGGAAATCTACGCCGACGACGTCCAATGCGCGCACGGCTCCACCACTGGCAAAGTCGATGAAGAAGCACTGTTCTACCTGCGCTCGCGCGGCATCGGCTACGAAGCGGCGCGCAAAATGCTCATCCTGAGCTTCCTGCACGAAGCCGTCGTCGTTGAGCACGAAGCACTCGCGGAAGCCGTACACCAAACCATCAGCGACATCTGGCTCGACGACGGCGACGACGGCGACGAGGCGGCAGCATGAAAAACGAATTCCCCATCTTCAGCCGCACCATCCACGGCAAACCGCTGACCTACCTTGACAACGCCGCCAGCACGCAAAAACCGCTCGCCGTCATCGAAGCGATGGACGACTGCTACCGCTACCACTACAGCAACATTCATCGCGGCGTGCATCACCTCTCGCAACAACTCAGCGCCCGCTACGACGCCGTGCGCGCCCAAGTCGCCCGCTTCGTGAACGCCTCACGCGCCGAAGAAATCATCTTCACCAAAGGCACCACCGAAGCGCTCAACCTGCTGGCGAGTTCCCTCGGCGAACTCGTCCTCAAACCCGGCGACCGCGTGCTCTTGACCGCGCTCGAACACCACGCCAACATCGTGCCGTGGCAGCGCGCCTGCCAGCGCTTTGGCGCCGAACTCGCCGTCATCCCCATCAACGACGACGGCGCGCTCGACACCAGCAACATTGACGAACTGCTCGACGGCGTCAAAATCTTCTCCGCCGCGCTCGTCTCCAACGCGCTGGGCAGCATCAACGACCTCGCGCCGCTCATCGCCCGCGCCAAAGCACGCGGCATCATCACCGTCGTCGATGCCGCGCAAGCCGCCGCCCACATGCCGCTGGACGTACAAGCCCTCGGCTGCGACTTCCTCGCCTTCTCCGCGCATAAACACTACGGCCCGACCGGCGTCGGCGTCCTCTACGGACGCTACGACCTGCTTGACGCCATGCCGCCCTACCAAAGCGGCGGCGACATGATCCTGAGCGTCAGCTTCGAGCGCACCCTCTACGCTGCCCCGCCCGCCAAATTTGAAGCGGGCACGCCGCCCATCGTCGAAGTCATCGGCCTCGGCGCCGCGCTCGACTGGATTAGCAGCAAAGGCGTTGCCAAACTCGGCGCCTACGAAGAAACCCTGCGCGTTGCCGCCGAACAAGCACTACGCGAACTGCCCGGGCTGCGCATCATCGGCACCGCGCCGCACAAAGCCGCCGTCATCTCCTTTACCCTGGACGGCATCCATCCGCACGACGCCGGCACCGTGCTGGACCAACACGGCGTTGCGGTGCGCGTCGGCCAACACTGCGCCGAACCGGTGATGCGCCGCTTCGGCGTACCGGCGACCATCCGCGCCTCCTTCGCCGCCTACAACGACCACGACGACATCGACCGCCTCGTCGCCGCCGTGCGCGCCACCCAGGAACTCTTTGCATGAACGACCTCAAAAACCTGTATCAAGAAGTCATCCTTGACCACAGCAAACACCCGCGCCACTTCCACGCGCTTGACCCCTGCGACCACAGCGCCACCGGGCACAATCCGCTCTGCGGCGACAACCTCAAAGTCTATGTACGCATGGACGGCGACACCATCGCCGACGTCAGTTTCGTCGGCGACGGCTGCGCCATCTCCAAAGCGAGCGCGTCTCTCATGACCGACCTCGCGCGCGGCAAAACCGTGGAAGAATTTGCCCAGCTCTACAACGACTTCCACCACATCGCCACCACCCAGGATCCCATCCCGGACAGCGTCGGCAAACTGAAAGTGCTGGCAGGCGTGCGCGAATACCCCTCGCGCGTCAAATGCGCCACCCTCGCCTGGCACACCCTCGATGCCGCGCTGCACGGCAAAAACGAAGCGAAGACCGAATAAAGCCACCAAGCGGGATAACCGCACGAACAAGCCGATAACGAACCATTGAGAAAATACAGGATTCCCCATGTACGACCCGGACAACGTCCCCTACCAAAAAGACCCCGAAGACCCCACCCTGAGCCCGGTTGAAAAAGACATCATCCTCGCATTGAAAGGCATCTACGACCCGGAAATCCCGGTGGACATCTACGAACTCGGCCTTATCTACAACATCGAATATGACAAAAAAACCGGCAAGACCGACATCCACATGACCCTCACCGCGCCCGGCTGTCCGGTCGCAGGCGTTATGCCGGACTGGGTCAAGGACGGCGTCGAACAAGTAGATGGCGTCGAAGAATGCGAAGTACACATGGAATGGGATCCACCCTGGGGCATGGACATGATGACCCTGCGCGCCAAAATCGAACTGAACATGATCTGAAGTGCTGGCTTCCGCCGTCTTCTCATCGAGATCGTGCAGCGGTATAAATACTGGGATCTTGCCTTTCAGGGTATCTCTTACATTCTTCCCGCCCATAACCTCGAAAAGTCTCATATTTACCACTGTCCGCCAATTGAAAACACGGCTGACACCGTTATAAACTGCGCCCAACTCACCTATGGAAGCACCATGTTCCTCCTCCTGTCTAACGATGACGGCTACCTTTCTCCTGGCCTACGCTTACTTGCGGATGGCCTACGCAGCGAAACCACCCGCCTTGCCGTCATTGCCCCCGATCGCGATTGTAGTGGCGCCAGCCACTCTCTCACCCTAAAACGACCGCTTAGCATCACCGAACATGGTGACAATATTTGGAGCGTGGATGGCACTCCTTCCGATTGCGTTCATCTCGCCATGACCGGCTATCTCGACACCCGCCCTGATCTCGTTATTTCCGGCATCAATCATGGTGCCAACATGGGCGAAGATGTCCACTACTCCGGCACTGTTGCCGCTGCCTTTGAAGGTCATAACCTTGGCTTGCCCGCCATCGCCGTCTCCGTCGCCGCACACAACCCTGCTCATCTCGGCAGTGCCGTGGAAATCGTGACCGACCTCTATCGCCACTTGCGTGAGAGTCCCTTGCCAAAAAATCTCTTTCTCAACATTAACATCCCCGACTTGGCCTACAAAGATATCAAAGGCATCCGTGCCACCGTCCTGGGTGCACGCCACCCTGCTGGCCCCCTGCAACAGACCAAAAATCCGCGCAACAAAACCCTCTACTGGATTGGTTCAGCAGGTGCGCGCGCCGATAGTACCGATAACACCGATTTCCACGCAGTTGAGGCTGGTTATATCTCCATCACCCCCCTTCAATTTGACCTCACCGCACACGACCAACTGCATGATCTTGCCGCTTGGCTGGAGCACATCTGATGAAACGCCTGATTACCCTGACCATCCTTGCTTGCCTCATCACCGCCTGCGGCACTCACTACCACGCACCAACTGCCTCCGAACTCCACGGTCAGCGCGGCGCTCTACGCCCCGGCGCCGATTACATCGTCCGCCCCGGCGACACCCTCTTCGGCATATCCTGGCGCTATGGCCTTGATATGCAGGAATTTGCTCGCTGGAATGGTATTGCCGACCCTAACCGTATTCTTGTCGGTCAGCGTCTCCACACTCAGCCGCCGCGCGGCATAACGCGCACCCCAGTGTACGCCCCGCAAATCAGCAGTATGGGCCAGCCTGGCTGGACCTGGCCAACTCAGGGGCGAGTGGTGCGCGAATATGATCCTGCCACCCCTGGCGGACAAGGACTCAAAATTGCTGGCAGTCGGGGACAAGCCATCCGCGCCGCCCGCGACGGCGAAGTCGCCTACGTTGGCTCCGGCCTATCCGGTTTTGGTCGCATGATCATTCTGCGTCACGACGATAAAGTCCTTTCTGCCTACGGCTATTTAGCTGATGTACAAGTTAGCGAAAAACAACGTGTGCAGCGCGGCCAGCAAATCGCCACCATGGGCATTAGCCCGCAGAACATTCCTGCCCTGCATTTCGAAACCCGTAAGCAGGGGCAATCCGTCAATCCCTACGCCTATATCGGCACCAGCCCCCGTTACTGAGCAACCGTATGGACTACTGCTATCGCGTCGAAAACGAAGCAGAAACCTACCAGGGTTTCTTCCGTGTGTGTCGCTACACCATCGCCTATGAACGTTATCGTGGCGGCATGGGCGAGTCAGTTGAGCGCGAATGCCTCGGCCGGGCGGGTAGCGCTGTCGTTGCTGCGCTGCCCTATGATCCTGAACGTGGCGAACTCATCTTTGTCGAACAATTCCGCATTGGTGCAATGGTAGCTGGCGGCAACCCGTGGCAAAACGAAATTGTTGCCGGATTCATGGACGAGAAAGATACCAGCCCTGAGGCCGCCATGCAGCGTGAACTCGAAGAAGAAATCGGTACCCGCGCCCATCGTCTCGAACACCTTATGAGCTACTACGGTAGTCCCGGTGGCAGCGCTGGACGCGTCCACCTCTACCTTGCCGAAATTGATGGCAGCCAAACCGTTGCTTATAGCGGCCTCGCTGCCGAAGGCGAAGACATCGCTGTCCACCGTCTCAGCTACCGAGAAGCCTTCGACTGGCTTGCTACCGGCAAACTTGATAACGCCAACACCCTACTCGCCATGCAGGCCTTCCTGCTGCGTCATCCGCACCTCGCGGCACAACATCAAAAGGCAACCCCATGAAAAAAACCACCATCCGTTCCCTTATCCTGACTATTGTCCTTGCCCTTGCTCCTATTGCCGATGCCGCTCCGGCGAAATCCGCCACAAAACCTGCCGCTACAGCCACAGCCAAGAACGACAAAGGCGCTGCCAAAGCCCCAGCCAAAACAGCGACAAACAAAAACAACAAAACCTCCACCAAAGCGGCGGTGACTAAAACTACAAGCAAACCCACTGCCAAAACCCCAGCCAAAAACACCAAATCTGCCCCGGTAATCGATAAAAGAAATAGCAAAACTACTGCTGCCAAACCGGCGCAAACGCCATGCAGCAAAGCGCAAAGCGCCGTCTTTCAGGCCGCAGCTGAAGGTCGTCTCGATGCTTTGAAACAACATAAAAATAACAAATGCGACCTAAAAAAAACTGACCCGCGCGGCTTCACTCTTTACGACATTGCCACATTAAACGGCCGAAAGAGCATCGCGGACTGGCTAGTCTCCAACAAAATCGCGCAAAAAAACCAATACAGCAGCGCTTTGGTCAAACTCGTACAAACTGGCCTGCGCTACCTTGGTCATGACGCCGGTGCAGCGAACGGCAAACAGACCGCCGCTACCGCTAAAGCCATCAAAGCCTTCCAGAAACAACAGCACGTGAGTCAGAGTGGCAAAATTGATGCCAGTTGGTTACCCGCTTTCAACAAAGAGCTCGGCAGAAAAACCCAAACTACCCTGAAAAACCTAGGTTACAAAGCCGGCAAAAATACCAGCACGAGCACAGCTATCCAGGCCTTCCGCCAAGAACGCAAAATGGCACGGGGTGGCAGCTATCTTGATGACCAGTTCATTTACCAACTCATGCTAGCCGAAAACGAAGCGGGTAAAAAAACCGACAAGCGTAAAGGAGCCGACCGCCGAGCTCGCCTTGCAGCACAAAACGCCGCACAACAACAGGAAGAAGCACAACGCAGTGCGGAGAACCAGCGTAAAGCTGCTGCTGCCCGAGAGCGCGCTGAAGCTGCCGCCAGAGAAGCTGCTGAAGAAGAACGCCGCATCGCCGAACAAGAACGCATCGAAGACGAACAACGCGCCGCCCGCAATGCTGCCGAACTCGCCGCCGCCCGTCAGCAAACTGAAGCCGCAACCCGTGAAGCCCAGCAACTGCGCGCCCAGGCGCAAAACATCGGTAACGCCAACCCCGGCGAAGCCGAACAGCGTCGTCTCAATGAAGAGCGCGCCGCCCGCCGCGCGGCAGCTGCTGCTCAGGCGGAACGCACCCGCCAGCAAGCCGAGGCAGCGCGCCGTGCCGAGGAACAGGCGCGTCAGCAAGCACAAACTGCTGCTCGCAGCGCTGCCCAGGCGCGCATCGAAGCACAAAATGCCCTGCGCACCGCCCGCGACCCCATCCTTGCACAAAGCGCTGGCAGAACGACCGCAAAACCACGCGGTAACAAAGGTTTCACCCGTGCCAACGGCATCCTCAGCCTTGGCACGAGCGGCGGTGTCCTCAGCAGTTGCAGCGTCGGTGGACGCAACATCGACATCGGTTGGTGCCAGCAATACTACCCGGATGGTGACGGCCAACAATGCAGCGCCGTCATCAGCAACAGCGGTATCGTCGTTTCGCTCACCTGCAAATAATCCGCAGATCCTTTAAAAACGCCCCTGTTCCCAGGGGCATTTTTATTATCCTAAACTTACTTAATATTCATCCTGCGGACGAATACCTTTTCTTGCTACACGAGAGCTTCTGGCCCTCAACCACTATTTTTACAGCGCTTGAGATATCGATAGACGCCTATGCGCAAGCGGGAGGATTACGCCGTCTCAGGAGACGGTAAAGGCAGGATGTTGTAGCAGTTCCTCACGTTTTTGTACGTAACCCTGTGGGTCAATGGCGCGGGTGGCTTCTTCCAGCAGGCGGACACGGAAGCCCGCATGGAGCGCGTCCAGAATGCTGTAATAGACACAGTAGTCAGCAGCGAGGCCTGCGATATCAATATCTGTCACGCCATGCGCACGCAGGTAGGCGGCGAGCTGGGTATCGTAACGGTGGCCGTTATCGTAGAAGGCACTGTAACTGTCAGTGTGTTTATCCATGCCTTTGCGGAAGATGGCAGCAATGCGCCGGGTATCAAGCGCTGGATGTAGCGCCGCACCGTCACTACCCGCAATGCAGTGATCCGGCCACAGAGTTTGCGACAGGCCATGCAGGTCAATGGTAGCGAAGGGGGATTGCCCTGGGTGGGCACTGGCGAAGCTTTCATGTCCTGCCGGATGCCAGTCCTGGGTGGCGACGATGAGCGGGTAGTCGCGCATGGCGGCATTGACCGGGGCGATGATGGCGTCGCCGTCGGCAACGGGCAGGGCGCCGCCGGGCATGAAGTCGTTCTGGATGTCGATGAGCAGTAAGGCGCGCATGGGTTTCTCCTGGGTTTAACGGGTTTTGTGGATGCGCCACGCAACGGCGAAGCAGATTGCGAGGCCAATGAGGGCGGGGAGGATGATGGCGGTCGCGGCGACGCCGCTGCCGAGCAGGCTGAAGATAATTTTGCCGCAGGCGGCGGCGGTGAGAATGGCGGCGATTCCGCGCCAGTGATGATGCCAGGCGGCACCGACCAGCAGCGCGAAAAAGGCGAGTACGGTCAGGGTGTAGCCGGTTTTTGTCCATGTCCAGCCGCTGCGGAGGAAGGTGACTTCATCGGCGAGGAATTGGCGCACATGGTCGTCCGCCACCGTCGGCGCGGGGAACCAGCCCATGCTGGTGAGGAGCACGAAGATGGCCGCCATCAGCGCGCCCCAACTGCGCCACCACGCCGCGAGCATGACCGGGATGAGCAGCAGCGGGCGTATGTACCAGCTCAGGATGTTGTGATGGCGGGCGAAAAGCCAGTCCTGAAAGGCGGGGTTGGCGAGCGCCTGCCAGAGAAAGGCGACGGTGAGGGCGAGGAAAACGAGGGCGATAAGGCGGTCGGAGGTTTGGCGGGTCATGGTTTTTTCCACGGATTGATAACCGGGACACCTGCCGCAATGTACGGCGCGGTATCCCGGCTGGCGACGCGCATTTGCCGCGAATGCAGTTCCGCCAGCGTTACGGTGCTGAGAAACAGGGCCTCCGCCTGCTGTGCGTCCAGCCATGCAATGACTGCCGGATTCGGTGCGGGGCGCAGCGGTTCGGAAATGACGTTGGTGTCGGGCAATATCATGTGAATGGCACCGGTTCGTCAGCTTCCGCCTCGCGTGTTATGGCGAGTTCAACGCCGCCGATGTCCTGTCCGATGGCGGCCAGCAGGCTACCAAGTCTGGGGGCGTGCTCCGGCTGGAGCGCCGCTTCAAGGATGGCGCGTATTTCCGCTTCGATACTGCGTCCCGCCTGTTTGGCGCGGGCTTGCAGGGCGCGGTGGGTGGCTTCCGGCAGGTTGCGCACAAGGATGGTGGTCATGGTTGGCTCCGGTTGGTGTGGCTCAATTCACCGGTAGACTGATGCCAGTCAGTTTTTTGTAAAGGGAGACGGCGTAGCTGTCGGTCATCCCGGCGATGTAATCGCAAACACCGAGCAGTTTTTGGTAGAGGCTGTCGCGGTTTTTGCGGAAACGTTCCGGCAGTAGCGCCAGTAACATCTGGTCGGCGCGGGTGATGTTGTCACGGCCATGAGTATTGGCGATGGCCTGGCAGTAGATGCCCATGAGGCCGGTCAGCACGCGGTGTCCGGCGATTTGTACTTCGACAACCGGGCGGCTGATGTAGATGTATTTTTCCGCGTACTCGCGCAGGGCACGCAGTTTTTCGATGGAGGGGATGTCTTTCAGAAGCGGCGCGTCACGACTGCCCGCCAGCAGCGCGCTTTCGTTGTCCTGGAAAACGGCGACGCTTTCGTGCACCAGGCGACCAATGGCTTTGGCACGGAGATAGGCGAGCTGGTCGCTCTTGCTCTCCATCGCCTTGAGGCGCGGTGGCTCCACCATGTCGCCCGCAAGATCGGTGAGCAGTTCCAGGGCGCGGCGGTGGTCAATTTGCCGGATCTGGTAGGCGTCTTCGATGTCCACAATGAGGTAGCAGATGTCGTCGGCAGCTTCCATCAGGTAGGAAAGCGGGTGACGGTGCCAAGCCTGGCCGCTGTCGCCGCGCGGCGGGATGCCGAGGGTGGTGTAGAGGGTGGCGAAGTCAGTGAGGTCATCCTGATAGACGCCATTCTTTTTGTACGGACTACGGTAGGCGGTCGCCGGATATTTGCTGGCAGCAGCAAGGGTGGCGGCGGTGAGGCGCAGGCCGCCGTGGTTATCCGGGCTTTCGAGACGGTTCATGATGCGGAAAGCGTGTGCGTTGCCTTCAATACTGAGCAGATCGGCGCGCTGCGCGTCGTTGTCGAGGCGGTCAAGAATGCTCGCAGCATCGGGGCTGGCGAAATAGTCGCGCATCGCCTGTTCGCCGAAGTGACCAAAGGGCGGATTGCCGATATCGTGCGCCAGGCAGGCGGCAGCGACGATGTCGCCAATGTCGGCGGCATGGATACCGTGCGCAGCGAGTTCGGGATTTTCCGCGACGAGGCGGGTGCCGACACTGCTGCCGAGACTGCGCCCGACGCAGGAGACTTCGAGCGAGTGGGTGAGGCGGGTGCGGACGTAGTCGTTTTTTTCCAGCGGGAAGACCTGGGTTTTGTCTTTCATGCGGCGGAAAGCGGCGGAAAAGATGAGGCGGTCGCCGTCGCGCTGGAAATCGGAGCGGACGGAAGGTTCCGGGCAGGCAGCCTGGCCGATGCGGTAAGTAGAGAGGAGCTGAATCCAGTTCATAACGGCGGTTAGTAGAGGAAAGACTGGATTTTAGCACTTCCCCCACAAACGGCGGTGCGGCTGCTTTTGCACGCATCCCGGCTATAATCGGCTTTCCCTGTCCAAATGAGGTTTTTATGAAAACGTTCCTGCAATCTTGTTTCCGCTTCGGCATCATCCTGACTATCGCCGGTTTCGGTGTCGCTTTTTTCCTGCAACTTGCCGATTTGATGCTGGCATTTGTCCTGCTCGCACTGGCAGCCGTGTATCTTGGCTGGTCGGTGTGGACGGCGAACAAGTCTTCCGGCTATGACCATCCCAAACAGTGTTTTGGCGACATCATGGGCGACATCACCACTTACACACTGCTGATGGTGGCGCTATTTGTCTGGCTGGTGCTGCCGCGCTATATGCAGCTGCCGTTTCGTGACGAGCAATACTGGATTCTCACCGCTTTTCTTGGTGTGATGATTGCGGTCACACTGGTGGAATTGGTAATTACCGTACACACCTGCCTGATTGCGATGTGGCGGCAGAATCCGGTGACGATTACCCGCTAAACAGATATAGACAAAGCCCGTTTTTATGACGGGCTTTATTGCTTTTACCTGAGCGACATCCCCAAGCGGTATCAACACTGGCCCCGTCAAGCGGCGCCATTACTGGGCTCGCCAAGTGGCGTCAATGCTGGGTCCGCCAAGCGGCGCCATTACTGGGCTCGCCAAGCGGCGCCATTACTGGGCTCGCCAAGCGGCGTCGTTACTGGGCCTGCCAAGCGGCGTCGTTACTGGGTCCGCCAAGCGGCGTCAATACTGGGCCCGCCAAGCGACGTCAATGCTGGGTCCGCCAAGTGGCGTCAATGCTGGGTCCGCCAAGCGGCGTCGTTACTGGGCCCGCCAAGCGGCGCCGTTACTGGGCCCGCCAAGCGGCGTCGTTACTGGGTCCGCCAAGCGACGTCAATGCTGGGCCCGCCAAGCGGCGTCAATGCAGGGTCCGCCAAGCGGCGTCAATGCAGGGTCCGCCAAGCGGCGCCATTACTGGGCCCACCAAGCGACGTCAATGCTGGGCCCGCCAAGCGGCGCCATTACTGGGCTCGCTAAGCGGCGTCGTTACTGGGCCCGCCAAGTGGCGCCAATGCTGGGCCTGCCAAGCGGCGTCATTGCTGGGCCCGTCAAGCGGGCTAGCTCCTGCTTCCGCGCAGCAAAAACCCGCCTCGCGGCGGGTTTCTCGTGTATCCGGCGAATACTTAGAAGAGGCCGGTGATGTTGCCGTCTTTATCCACGTCGATGTTGTTCGAGGCGGGGGCTTTCGGCAGACCCGGCATTTTCATGATGCTGCCGGTGATGGCGATGACGAAGCCCGCACCCGCCGCAATTTGCACTTCACGGATGTGCAGGGTGAAACCTTGCGGGCAGCCCAGCGCTTTCGGGTCGTCGGAGAGCGAATACTGGGTTTTTGCCATGCACACGGGCAGGTTGCCGTAGCCGAGTTTTTCCAGATCGGCGAGGGTTTTGCGCGCGTCGTCGCTCAGGGCAATGTCCGCCGCGCCGTAGATTTTCTGCGCGATGGTGCGGATTTTGTCGACGAGCGGCATGTCATCCGGATAAAGCGGGGCGCAATGGCTTTCGCCTTTTTCGCAGGCATCGATGACGGCGCGGGCGAGGTCTTCGCCGCCTTTGCCGCCGTGTGCCCACACTTCGCACAGGGCGACTTTCGCGCCGTGTTCGCCGCAGGTTTTTTCGATGAGGGCGAGTTCGGCATCGCTGTCGCTGACGAAACGGTTGATGGCGACAACGACCGGCAGGCCGAAGGCGTTTTTGAGGTTGGCGATGTGTTTCAGCAGGTTCGGCAGACCTTTGCCAAGCGCCTCCACGTTTTCGGCGGTGAGCGCGTCTTTGGCGACGCCGCCGTTGTATTTGAGCGCACGCACGGTGGCGACGATGACGGCGCAATCGGGTTTGAGGCCGCCTTTGCGGCTTTTGATGTCAATGAATTTTTCCGCGCCGAGGTCGGCGCCGAAGCCCGCTTCGGTCACGGTGTAGTCGCCGAGGGCGAGGGCGGTGCGGGTGGCGATGAGGCTGTTGCAGCCGTGGGCGATGTTGGCGAACGGCCCGCCGTGTACCAGTGCCGCCGTGCCTTCGATGGTTTGCACGAGGTTGGGTTTGACGGCGTCTTTGAGCAGCGCCGCCATTGCACCTTGCGCGTGCAGGTCGCGGGCGTACACGGGTTCGCCGCGTTTGTTCCAGGCGACGATCATGTCGCCGAGGCGGTTTTTCAGGTCTTCAAGGTCGCGTGCGAGGCAGAAGCAGGCCATGACTTCGCTCGCCACGGTGATGTCAAAGCCGTCCGGGCGCAGGGTGCCGTCCACGCTTTTGCCGAGGCCGCTGATGATATTGCGCAGCTGGCGGTCATTCATGTCCACCGCGCGGCGCCAGGTGACGCGCTTCGGATCGATTTCCAAGGCGTTGCCGTGGTGGATGTGGTTGTCGATGAGGGCGGCGAGGAGGTTGTTGGCGGCGCCGATGGCGTGGAAGTCGCCGGTGAAATGCAGGTTGATGTCTTCCATCGGCAGTACCTGCGCGTAGCCGCCGCCAGCCGCACCGCCCTTGATGCCGAAGACGGGGCCGAGCGAGGGTTCGCGTACGGCGATGACGGTTTTTTTGCCGAGGCGGTTCAGGGCGTCGGCAAGGCCAATGGTGACCGTGGTTTTGCCTTCGCCTGCTGGCGTCGGGTTGATAGCGGTGACGAGGACAAGTTTGCCCGGCTTGTCGCTCACGCGCGGGCGGATTTTGGCTTTGTATTTGCCGTAGTGTTCGAGTTCGTCGGTGCTGATGCCGATCTTGGCGGCGATGGCATCAATGGGTTGCATGGTGGCTTGGCGGGCGATGTCGGCGTCGGTCATGGTTAGCTCCATGGTTAGTTGAGAAATTTTGCGGTAGTTGTGTGGTTTTATGTATGTATTTATTAATTATATGTGAAATTGCCACGGTTTTCAGAGATGACATGCTGTGTTTATCCATCTGTGTAGTCTGCAATTATGCTGCTTGACCATAGGCGTCAGCATATCTCCACGCTGAAGCGGTTATAGCAATGGCGGGGGCAGGAAGCCCGTGTTTATCCCGCTTGAAGGGGCTATGTCACTACACGTGCAGCGATAAAAATCCCCGCCGGGGCGGGGGATTTGGGTCAGTCGCTGAGGAAGCTTTTCAGCAGTTCCGAGCGGTTCGGATGGCGCAGTTTGCGCAGTGCTT
>CAURDG010000016.1:0-14300 GCA_963523555.1 uncultured Cardiobacterium sp. | reverse complement strand
CGCAGAGCCTCTTCCAGTTTGCGCCGCGCGAAGAGGAGGTTCCAGCGGTTGCCGCCGTAGGCGCGCCACAGGCTGGCAGCGCGGACGCCGCAGAGGAGCAGGGTGCGGACGCGGTTGATGGTTTCTGTTTGCTGGAGGTATTCGGGGCGGCCGATGACCATGATTTTCCCCGCTGCCTGGCTTGCGGTGTCCTGATAGGTGGTGGCAAGGCCGGCGAGGAGGTTGGGATGGTTCGGCGGGAAGTGTTCGGCCTGGCGGCGCGCGTCTTGCAGGCGGGTTTGCAGCAGTGCCATCAGGGAAGGATTTTTGGCGAGGCGTTTTTCGACGTGCAGGATTTGCGCGCTGTAGCGCAGGTCCTGCTGGTCGTTTTTGCCGTTAAAAACGCGCAGGAAGGCGTCGCGACCACGCGTAAGCGGGTCATGCGGTTCGCCGTAGTAGTCGGCGATGTCGGCGGCGTTCGTGCGTAGCAGGCTGGGGATGAGGGTGAGTTCGGCAGCGTCATCAATCTCACCACGTTCGGCAGCGGCGCGCAGGCAGTCAATGGCAAGGAAGAGAGCGGCAAGTGCCCAGGCCTGGGCTTCGGTGTCGGTATGCTTCATGGGGTTTCTGCGGTGTGGTGGCGGGCTTCGATGACGCCGCCGCCGAGGCAGCGGTCGCCATCATAGAGGACGAGGTATTGGCCGGGGGTGACGGCGCGTTGTGGCTGGGCGAAGGCGACGTGGATTTCGTCGTCGCCGCGCCACTGGATGCGGCAAGGCTGGTCTTCCTGGCGGTAGCGGGTTTTGGCGGTGTAGATGTGGTTTTCTTGCGGCGCTTCGTTCAGCCAGGAGAGTTGGCGGGCGGTCAGCGCCTGGTGGTAGAGCAGCGGGTGTTCGCCCTGGCCGACGATGAGGGTGTTGTCGGCGAGGTTTTTGTCGAGGACGTACCACGGTTCTTCGCTGGCGCCAGCGACGCCGCCGATGCCCAGCCCCTGCCGCTGGCCGATGGTGTAGTACATCAGGCCGATATGTTCGCCAATCCAGGCACCTTGTGCGGTGATGATTTTGCCGGGCTTGGTCGGCAGGTAGGTGCTGAGGAAGTCGCGGAAGGGGCGCTCGCCGATGAAGCAGATGCCGGTGGAGTCTTTTTTGTCGTAGGTGACGAGTCCCGCTTGTTCGGCGATGCGGCGCACTTCGCTTTTGGCAAGGCCGCCGAGCGGGAAGATGGCGCGCGCGAGTTGGTCGGGGGTGATTTGGCTCAGGAAGTAGCTTTGGTCTTTGCTGCCGTCCACGCCTTTGTAGAGGGCGGGGGCGCCTGCGTGTTCGCCGCGCCGCGCGTAGTGCCCGGTCGCGAGATAATCGGCGCCGTGAGCGGCGGCGTAGTGGGCGAGTTCGGCGAATTTGATTTCGCGGTTGCAGAGGACGTCCGGGTTCGGTGTGCGCCCCGCCTGGTATTCGGCGAGAAAGTGTTTGAAGACGCGCTCGTGGTACTCGGCGACGAAGTTCACGGTGTAAAGCGGGATGCCGATGGTTTCGCAGATGTCGCGGGCGTCTTCCAGGTCTTCTTCGAGGGTGCAGTAGCCGCTGCTATATGTCTCTTCCCAGTTTTTCATGATGATGCCGAAGATGTCGTAGCCCGCTTCTTTGAGCAGGTAAGCGGTGACGGAGGAATCTACACCGCCGGAGATGCCGACGGCGATTTTGGCGGTTTTCGGGGGGAGGTAGTTGTGGTGCATGGGGGTAATGGTTAGGGGAACGGACGGTATTGTAACGCGGCTTCTTTATGGCAACGGGCAGGGTTACACTGCGCGCCTTTCTATAACTTCATCCATGAGGCTTTTATGATTTATTTGACCTGGAAGGCGCTGCATATTATCGGCGCGGTGTGCTGGTTTGCGGAGTTGTTTTATCTGCCGCGTCTGTATGTGTATCACGCGATGGCGCAGAGCGAGGGGGATACGGCGTCGATGCGGCGCTTCTGCGTGATGGAGCGCAAGCTTTATATCATCGGCCATATCGGTATGGGGCTAACCCTGCTCTTTGGCTTACTGCTGTTGTGGTCGAACAACTGGGCCTTCCTGAAAGGACAGGGTTGGCTGCATGCGAAGTTGCTGCTGGTCGCCGGCCTGGTCGTGTATCAATTTGTCTGCGGACGGATGAACCGTGCGTTTGCCGCCGGGCAAAACCGCCGCAATCATGTGTTCTACCGCTTTTTCAACGAGGTACCGAGCCTGGCGCTGATTGGCATTGTGCTGCTTGCCAGTTTGAAGCCGTTTTGAGGCGTGAAGGCGGTCATGTGACCGCCTTTTTTATTGCTTCATCTGGAGATTCTCTTTTCTTCCAGCAAGCTGTCGCCGTCCTGACTGTGCAGGCGGGCGAAGACGGCAGAGGAAGTGAAGGTAATGAGTCCAACGGCGGCAAAGGTATAGCGGAAGGCGATGTACAGATCGCCGTGGCTGACGGTGGGCAGGCTGAGGGTTTTGAGCAGGAGCGCACCGATGGCGATGCCGAAACTGGTGGCCAGCTGCTGGTTGACGGCAAGCAGGCTGTTGCCGGCGCTGTTCTGGTCGGGACGCAGGTCGGCGATGGCAAGGGTGTTCATTGCGGTGAATTGCAGCGAGTTGCCGAAACCGGTGATAAAGAGCAGTACGACCCACACCCAGGCCGGGGTGCCGGGCGGGGGCAGGGCGACCGCCATCATCATCAGGCCGAGCAGTTGCGTGTTGGTGATGGTGATGCGCCGGTAGCCGTAGCGGGCGATGATGGCCTTGGTAAAGGGCTTGGCGATGATGGTGCCCACGACGGTCGGCACCATCATCCAGCCTGCACTGCTGGCGTCGTAACCCAGAGCGAGTTGGTAGAAGAGCGGCAACAGGAAGGGCATGGCGCCGATGCCGAGGCGGCTGACGAGGTTGCCGGCAAGGCCGATGCGGAAGGTGCGCACCAGGATGAGGCTGATGGGGAAGAGCGGATAGTCACAGCGACGGGTGTGGCGCAGGTAGGCAATCCCGCCGGTAAGCGCGAGGAGGAAAAGGAGGGCAGCGGCGACTGGTTCGCCGTGTGGCGCGATTTCCAGCGCCAGCGTCAATCCGGTCGCCATGCCAGCGATGAGGAGGAAACCGCCGGTGTCGAAGCGGGTAATCTTGCCGTACACGTCGGGCATGATGGGGATAGCGAAAAGGATGCCGAGAATGCCGAAGGGGATGTTGATGAGGAAAATCCAGTGCCAGCTCGCGTATTGCACGAGGTAGCCGCCGACGAGCGGGCCGAGGATGGGGCCGATAAGCGCCGGGGTGACAGCGTAGTTGATGGCGGTAATCAGCCGCTCTTTTTCATAGACTTTGAGGATGGCGAGACGCGGCACGGGCATGATGATGGCGCCGCCCATGCCCTGGATGATGCGCGCACCAACGAGCATCGGCAGGTTGGTGGAGACTGCGCAGAGCAGCGAGCCAAGCATGAAAACGACAAGCGCGATGATGAAGGTCTTTTTCGTTCCAAAGCGGTCAGCGAGGTAGCCACTCGCCGGAATGAGCAGGGCGACGGTGAGGGCGTAGGAGATGACGGCTGACTGCATGTTGAGCGGCGACACGCCGAGATCGGCAGCAATCGTCGGTAGGGCGGTGTTGAGGATGGTGGCATCGAGCATCTGCATGAAGATGGAGATGGCCATCAATAGCGGTAGCCAGCGGGACGGGGTGGGGGTGGTCATAAATTGTGTGAATGTGGTGTTTGCCCGCATTGTAGCAGCATGATACAAGCCAGGTTTTATCCCGCTTGACCGTAGACTGTGGATTTACACCGGTTTTTTCACACAAAACCCCGCTCTGTTAATATTGAATTCACGATATTGCGTTAAAATGCCGTTAGTTTTCCCGCCACCCAAGAGGTAATTCTATGAATATCAAGACGATTAAATTCGCAACGTTCGATGATCAACGTCCCGGGACTTCCGGGCTGCGCAAGACCGTGTCGCATTATCAGCAGCCGCATTACACCGAAAGTTTCATCCAGTCCATTTTTACTTCGCTCGGCGGCGTTGCCGGCAAAACAATCGTGCTGGGTGGCGACGGGCGCTATTACGGCGCGGAAGCTGCCGCTATCGTTCTGAAAATGGCAGTGGCTCAAGGAGCGAAGTTGGTGCTGGTCGGTCAGAACGGTCTCCTGTCCACGCCTGCTGCCTCGCACGTTATCCGTCACTATCACGCCGATTTCGGCATTATTTTGTCAGCCAGCCACAACCCGGGCGGCAAGGACGGCGATTTCGGCATCAAGTTCAACCTCGCTGCCGGGCAACCTGCGCCGGAGCATGCCACGGAAGCGGCTTTCGCCGTCTCCAAGTCGCTCACGGAATACACCATCGCCGATGTCGAATTACCGTCTTTAGCCACACCAGGCAGTTACCGCTTGGGCGACACGGAAATCCGCGTCATCAGCAGCACTGCCGATTATGCCGACCTGATGGAATCGCTCTTCGATTTTCCCGCCATCAAGGCTCACATCGCCAAGCATCCGTTTGTGTTTGACGCGATGCATGCTGCGACAGGCCCGTATGCGATTGAGGTTTTCAGCAAACGCCTCGGTCTGCCACAGCAGTTTTTGCTGAACACCAAGCCTCTGCCCGATTTTGGCGGTGGCCACCCCGACCCCTCCCCTGCGCATATTGATGAATTGAAAGCGGCCATTGCAGCCAATCCGGAAGTGGTGATGGGCGCAGCCAGCGATGGTGATGGTGACCGCAACCTGATTACCGGGCGTAAGCATTTTGTGAATCCTTGCGACAGCCTCGCGGTGATTGCCGATAATCATCAATTTATCCCCTGCCTGCGCACGCTGAAAGGCGTAGGACGGACGATGCCGACCAGCCGCGCCGTAGACGCAGTCTGCGCCGCGCGTGGGCTGAACTGTTATGAAACGCCGACCGGCTGGAAGTATTTCGCCAACTTGCTGGATGCCGACCTGATTCACCTCTGTGGCGAGGAAAGTTTCGGCACCGGCGGCAACCATATCCGCGAGAAGGACGGCATCTGGGCGGTGCTGTGCTGGCTTAACCTGCAAGCTGCTACGGGCAAGACGCCGGATGACATCATCGAGGCGCACTGGAAGAAATATGGCCGCCACATTTTCAACCGCTTCGATTACACCGCGCTCGACAAGGCCACTGCCGATGAAATGCTGAAACAATTTGAAATCCAGCTGGAAAAACTGCGTGGGCAAACGGTAAGCGGGCTGCTAATCACCGATGCGCAGCAGTTCAATTATGTGGATCCGACCAACGGCGAAACCAGCCCCGGTCAGGGCTTGCAAATCCAGTTCGGCGAGCAGGCGCGCATCATCTGCCGTCTCTCCGGTACCGACAGCCGTGGCACCACCCTGCGCATGTATGTTGAATATTGGCAGTCAGACGTCAATACCCCGCCCGCACTCGCTGGTACCACCTCGACACTCGCTACTATGGCGCAAGGCATGATGAATCTTGAACACTATTGCCAACGCACTCAACCCGACAACATCGTTTAAGGTAAAGGACATGACGACAATGAGCACACTGCACGAAAAACTGAAGTCCCACAAAGACACCATCCAAGGCAAGACCCTGAGCGAATGGTTCGCCGCCGAGCCAGGTCGTGTGCAGGAATGGACGCTACACCACGCCGGTATCTATCTTGATCTCTCCAAAAACCACATCAACGCGCAAACCAAGGCGCTGTGGCAACAATGGGTGGATAGCGCGGGCGTCGCCGAAGGTATCGCCGCCATCACCCGGGGCGACAACGTCAATACCGGCGAACACCGCCCGGCGCTGCACCACCGTCTGCGCGCACCTGCCGATCAGCCCTTCGTCGTCAACGGCGAAGACGTCAGCCCACATATCCGTGACGTGCGGGCGCGCATGAAAAACATCGCCGAACGCGTACGCAGCGGCGAATGGAAAGGTTTTGACGGTCAGGCGATTACCGACGTCATCCATATCGGCATCGGCGGCTCCGAACTCGGTCCGCGCCTGCTCTGCACAGCCTTCAAACACCTCGCTGACGATCGTATCCGCGTTCACTTCCTCGCGACTCCTGATCCCGTCAAAATCAGCGAACTCAAACGCCGTCTCAACCCGGCCACCACGCTGCTGATTGCAGCATCCAAGAGCTTCGGCACCGAAGAAACCCTCTCCAACGCTGGCTACATGCGCGAATGGTTACGCGCAGCAGGCGGAGAGAAAGCGGACGAACAAATGATTGCCCTCTCGGCCAACGTCGAAAAAGCCGCCGCCTTCGGCATAGCCGCCGAACGCGTCCTGCCTTTCTGGGATTGGGTTGGCGGGCGCTTCTCGCTGTGGTCAGCTATTAGCCTGCCGTTCATCCTGCAAAACGGTTACGAAGCCTACGAAGACCTGCTTGCCGGCGCGCACGAAATGGACAAACACTTCCAGACTGCGCCGCTGATGGCAAACATGCCGGTGTGGCTGGCGACGCTTGAAGCGTGGTACAACCACTACTACAACTGGAACAACCGCGCTGTCATCACCTATTGCAACCCGATGGAACCCTTCCCGCAATACCTGCAACAGCTCGACATGGAAAGCCTTGGCAAACGCGCCAACCGCGAAGGCAAACCGCTGACCAAACCGAGCGGCATCATTGTCTGGGGCGGTACCGGCACCGAAGCGCAGCACGCCTTCTTCCAGCTCATCCACCAAGGGCAGCGCAATATCCCGATTGACTTCGTTACCGTCAAAACCCCGCCGAAAGGCTACGAAGACGCACAGCGCATCATCCACGGCCACTGCACCGCGCAGGCTGAAGCCTTGATGCGTGGCCGTGACGACAGCGACCTGCAAAATATCCCGGAAGACGAGCGCTACCAGCGCACCTGCCCGGGCAACCGCCCCAGCACCACCATCATCCTGGATGAGCTGACCCCGGCGAAACTCGGCGCGTTTATCGCCCTGTACGAACACAAAGTGACCGTGCAGGCCATTCTCTACGACGTCAACGCCTACGACCAATGGGGCGTCGAACTCGGCAAAGTGCTGGCAAAAGGTACCGAAGCGAGCCTCGCGGGCAAAACCGGCGAACACGATCCTTCCACCACCGCCATCATCAACTACCTCAAAAGCTGATAGGCGCTATCCGTACAAAGCCCCCCTGAAATGGGGGGCTTTGTTATTGCTCGACAGACACGGATAAACATCAGAAAAAAATAAAACAATGAATAAAAACCGCATAACCATACCGTTTGAAGCTAGCGTTACACTATTGCAAAAAAACCTTGGAGTGCTATCCTCATGTGCCGTTTAATCACGGAGACCATCATGCAAAAACTCATCCTCGCTACCCTCGTCGCTATCAGCTACCAGGCGCTGGCCGCACCGAAAGTTGTCGCCACCATCAAGCCGGTACAATCACTTGCCGCCCAGGTAATGGACGGCATCGCCGAACCGGAACTGCTTATCCGGCAAGGCTCACCGCACGGCTATCAGATGAAGCCGTCGGACGCGAAAGCGATCAATCAGGCCGATCTGGTCATCTATGTCAGCCATGAACTGGAAACCTTCATCCCGCCGCTTTTGCAGAAAAGCCCGCAGGTGCACAGCATCGAATGGCTGAACCTGCCCAATCTGTATCCATTGCCGACGCGGCACGGCGGCTTGTGGGAAGAAGGCGGCCATCACCACCATGACGATGACGGCCATGATCACGACCATCATCATGACGGCGATGCGCACGGTCATGAGCACGGCGGACACGACCATGATCACGCACATGATCACGACGGACATGACCACGATCACGACGGCCACCATCACGGCAAATACGACGCCCACCTATGGCTGAGTACCACGCGCAGCAAGCTGCTGCTTACCACCATTGCCGACGAACTCGGCAAGATTGACCCTGATAACGCCGCCAAATACCAGGCAAACGCAGAAAAAAGCCGCGCCGCGCTAGACGCCCTGCATCAGGATCTCAACGGCAAACTCGCGCCGCTGCAAAAACGCCCCTTCATGGTCTTCCATGACGCCTACCAATACTTTGAACAGGATTACAAACTGAACTCCGTCGGCACCGTGCGCGTGGATCCCGAACATGAACCCGGCGCAAAGCGTATCGGCGAGCTGCACGAGCAGCTGATGCACAACAAAGTCGTGTGTCTTTTCAGCGAGCCACAATTCCCGGCAAAAATCGTCGATAAGCTGGCGAAGGAAAGCGGGGTGAAGACCGCCGTGCTGGATCCTGTTGGTGCAGACATTCCTGCTGGTAAAGCGATGTACAGACAACTACTCACGAACCTTGCTAATAACCTTGATGCCTGCCTCAAGCCCTAAAAAATCAAACCCCGCACTTAAGCGGGGTTTTTCTTAACAATTGCCATCAAGCGGCGTAAATACTGATCCTACGTCAAACAACCAAACACAGAGGCTGCCAAGCGCAGCATAGGTGTCTATCCAACTCAGAACCAGCAACAATACGCACAATGAACCTACTCTCCCCGAAAAGTACCCTGTCCGCAACTATCAAGGGCACATAAAGAATCACATCACCCCATGCTCCCCACTGGGTGCTATGCGGGCAGGTCCTCTTTGATCCGTGAAAAACAAAACCTTCGCCGTTTCCTGAAAAATCCGGTGATTAGCATCAAAAAACTCAGTGTCATCTTGATGCTAGCCATGCGCGACAATATCCGTCATTACACAGGAAAACATATCCTCCCGCTCACAACTGATCGAAAATCGGCGTTACACACAAAAACAAAATCGACACCCCCAATACGATCGGGACTACGAACTACAAAGTAGCCTCGCCATCAACGCCGCAGACGGGCAACCGCCCACCGTCCTGGCACAAAACTTTGCGACCAAAAACACCGTACACAGCCGCTATGGCAGCAGCGACAAAAAATTGCATTAGTCGGACTTGCCTACGCATGGTGTACATCGCCGTGAAATGCTATCCCACGGAAAAAAGCTTTATCCATGTCATCGAACACGAGGCCGACAGCGTTTACCCAATGTTCTGCATGTTGTTAACGAACGCAAATATTACGACGCAGGAAATGGCGCAGTATGACTACTACTGTTAGCGGATAGAGAGCTACTTCAAGCTGCTGAAGAGCGCGAGCTACTGGGCTGGGAAAAGAAGCTGCAAGCGGCTGCTACCCGTGGTGCGGGGCTGCCTGCTCGTATAACGGCCATAAAGTGACAAGAACGAAAAAGTGACAAAAACGAAGCTGGACAACGATCAAGCAGTTTCTAGTGGTTATCGGGACGATAGACGAAGAAGAGGTATTGAGATCATCGCTCCAATGCTCCTAGAAGGGATACTTAACATATTGTTGGTACAGGAATTGTTAGAGGTTATAACATCGAAGATAAAGGAGGCCACATGAGGGTTGCACGGGGAAGTAATGGGTAGATGGCTATCCTGCACAAGAACTCAACTTGGCCCACCAGGTGCCAATTCGTATCAATAGAGGCTCTAATCCAGCATATTTTCCAGGCCATCATCTATAAGCATGGACGAACTACCACATGACTTCATTATTAGGTTAGAATTTAATCTTTCTGCAAGCTAATCGTCATTTAGGAGTATAGACATGGCTCAACAAATTACCCTTGCCATCAAAAAAAATACCGGCCGTGTTGTCGCCGAATACACCATTAATGCTGACGGTACACCACTGCAAATCGAGGCAATGAAAGATGTTTATTACGAATTTGCCGATACAAGCGGTCATGCTCCAGCGATGGTCAGTGGCTTACGCAGTGGTGAAGACCTCGTAGTAAATATTGACAATAACAATAGTCTGATTATCAAAAATTATTTTAGTAATGGACAAGGGGCTCTCGTTGGTATCCAGGCGGATGGTGCACCCTACATTTATCCAATTAGCGATGCTGCTCCAGAGCATATGCTTGCAAGTGAGATTGGTAGTACGACTCCTGCAAGCGGCGAGCTGTCGCCTCTCACTACAACAGGCATTATCGGAGGCATGGCATTAGCTATAGGTGGCACCGCTATCGCTATACATAATCACAATAAGCACCACCAGAACTCCAATCAGCTGACTCCACCGAATGATCCGAATCCACAACCTAACCCGAATCCGCAACCTAACCCGAATCCCCAGCCGCAACCCAACCACGCGGGCAAAATCACTATCAACGGCGAGGCGAAAATCGGACAAACGCTGACCGCTGCCGTTAGCGATGACGACGGCGTATCTAATAACGTGCAATACCAATGGCTACGCGACGGCCAGCCGATTAGCGGACAAACGGGCAGCAGCTACACGCTCACCAAAGACGACGCGGGGCACAAAATCACCGTGCGAGCGGTCTATAAAGACAACGCCGGACATGACGAAAACCCGCTGAGCGAGGCCACGGCTACCGTCGCTGATTCCCCGGCACCAAATCCACCGCCGCAGCCCAATCACGAAGGCAAAATCAGCATCAGCGGCGAGGCCAAAGTCGGACAAACGCTGACCGCTGCCGTTAACGATGACGACGGCGTCCCCGCTAACGTGCAATACCAATGGCTGCGCGACGGGCAGCCGATTAGCGGACAAACGGGCAGCAGCTACACGCTCACCCGCGACGACGCAGGACACAAAATCACCGTGCGTGCCACCTACAAAGACAACGCCGGACATAACGAAAACCCGCTGAGCGAAGCCACGGCTACCGTCGCTGATACCCCGGCACCGAATCCGCCGCCGCAACCGAATCACGAAGGCAAAATCAGCATCAGCGGTGAAGCGAAAGTTGGGCAGACGCTGACTGCTGCCGTTAGCGACGATGACGGCGTCCCCGCGAACGTGCAATACCAGTGGCTGCGCGATGGTCAGCCGATTAGCGGACAAACGGGGACAACCTACCGCCTCACCAGTGCCGACGTGGGACACAAAATCACCGTGCGTGCGACCTACAAAGACAATGCCGGACATGACGAAAACCCGCTAAGCGAGGCTACCGCTACCGTTACCGATACCCCGGCACCAAATCCGCCGCCGCAACCCAATCACGAAGGCAAAATCACCCTCAGCGGCGAGGCCAAAGTCGGACAAACACTGACCGCTGCCGTTAGCGATGACGACGGCGTACCCAATGACGTGCAATACCAATGGCTACGCGATGGTCGGCCCATCAGCGGACAAACGGGCGCAACCTACCGCCTCACCAGCGACGATGCGGGACACAAAATCACCGTGCGTGCCACCTACAAAGACAACGCCGGACATAACGAAAACCCGCTGAGCGAAGCCACTGCTACCGTTACCGATATCCCTGCGCCGAATCCCAATCACGCAGGAAAAATCAGCATCAGCGGTGAAGCGAAAGTCGGGCAGACGCTGACCGCTGCCGTTAGCGATGACGACGGCGTACCCGCTAACGTGCAATACCAATGGCTGCGCGACGGCCAGCCGATTGCCAACCAAACAGGCAACACCTATACCCTCACCCGCGACGACGCGGGACACAAAATCACCGTGCGCGCCACCTACAAAGACAATGCCGGACACGACGAAAACCCGCTGAGCGAAGCCACTGCTACCGTTACCGATACCCCTGCACCAAATCCGCCGCCACAACCCAACCACGTAGGCAAAATTAGCATCAGCGGTGAGGCCAAAGTGGGTGAGACTCTCGCTGCACAAATTAGCGATGACGACGGCGTACCCGCCAACGTGCAATACCAGTGGCTGCGCGATGGCCAGCCGATTAGCGGACAAACGGGCGCAACCTACACCCTCACCCGCGACGACGCGGGACACAAAATCACCGTTAAAGCCAGCTACAAAGACAACGCCGGACATGACGAAAATCCGTTGAGCGAGGCTACCGCTACTGTCGCCGATACCCCTGCGCCGAATCCCAATCACGCAGGAAAAATCAGCATCAGCGGCGAGGCCAAAATCGGACAAACACTGACCGCTACCGTTAGCGATGACGACGGCGTCCCCGCCAACGTGCAATACCAGTGGCTACGCGACGGCCAGCCCATCAGTGAACAAACGGGCGCAACCTACCAGCTCACCCGCGCCGACGCGGGACACAAAATCACCGTGCGTGCCACCTACAAAGACAACGCCGGACATAACGAAAACCCGCTGAGCGAAGCCACTGCTACCGTCGCTGATACCCCTGCACCAAATCCACCGCCGCAGCCGAACCACGAAGGCACGGTGAACATCACGGGCGAGGGCAAAGTCGGCAGCGAACTGACGGCGACCATTACCGACGCCGATGGCGTGCCGGATACGGGCGTGACCTACCAATGGCAGCGCGACGGACAACCTATCGCCCAGGCCAACGGCAAGACCTACACCCTGACACCGGACGATGCCGGACACAAAATCAGCGTCCACGTCGAATACACCGATAACAAGGGCACGACAGAAAAACCGACCAGTGCCGCGCTGGATGTGGAAAACAGCCCAATCCCGCCACAGCCCAACAACGAAGGCACAGTAAGCATCACAGGTGAGGCGAAAGTCGGACAGACGCTGACCGCTGCCGTTAACGATGACGACGGCGTTCCCAATAACGTGCAATACCAGTGGTTGCGTGACAGCCAGCCGATTATCGGACAAACGGGCGCAACCTACCAACTCACCCGTGACGACGCGGGACACAAAATCAGCGTGCGCGCCACCTATCAGGACAACGCCGGGCATGATGAAACCCCGCTCAGTCCGCCGACGGATACCGTTGCCGATAACGGCGCGACGGTAAACCACCCTGGCACGATTAAGGTCGAGGGTACCAACCGCGTCGGCTATACCTTTACCGCCGTAATTGATGATCCGGACGGTGTGCCGGACAGCGGCGTGACTTATGAATGGTACGAGTTCTACGGCAAGCACCTCGGCAGCGGCAAAACCATCACCCTGACGGAAGAACAGGTAGGGATGCAGTTGCAGGTGAAAGCAAGTTACACCGACAAAGCCGGCCATCACGAGGACATTATCAGCCGCTTTAGCGGCACCATTCTGCCCGATCACGGCGGCGGCACGGGCGCTGGCATCAACCCGCCGGCAGCCGATGCACCGCATGTCTCCATCAGCGGTGCAGACACCGTCAAGGAAGGCGACACCATCATCTATACCGTCTCTATCGATAAACCCGTCGATAAAGATGTCAGTGTGGACATAAAGATCCAGCATGGCAGCACCACGGTGGACGATGTTGGCGTGCGCTGGGGCATGCAGCGCGCCACCATCAAGGCGGGCGAAACCAGCACGCGCATCTGGGTCGATACTGCCAAAGACGGCGTGGTCGAAGGCAATGAAACCTACAAACTCAGCATCAGCAATGCCGTGTATGGCACCGTCTATGCGCCGAACGTCAAGCCGATCGAAGACAAAGTCAGCGCCCAGTCTGTCTTCATGCTGTCGTACAAATACCCGCTAGCGCAGCCCAACACCGATATCTACTCCGACTACTGGCAGGCAGTGCATAACGCGGGCAGCAAGAAAATTCCCTACGTTCTGGTCACGCCAGACGCCAGGCCCAACGCTATCCTCGATCCGGGCTATGTGAAAGTCATCGCGAAAAACATCGAAATGGGCTTCAAGAACGTCGTCTATGTGCGCACTATCCAGCAGACCCGCGATCTGGCCGAGGTCAAAGCCGAAATCGAAAAATACTTCGAGCTCTACGGCAAGGACAACATCCACGGCATCTACCTGGATGAAATCAACCCGCACAACAACGCTGCCGTCGCCTACCTCGCCGAACTCTATAACCACATCAAGAGCCATTACGGCAACAAACTGGTGGTGGCCAATCCGGGTTCGCACATTACGGATGCCATCGCACCCTATGCCGACCTCTTTATGCTCAATGAAAGCACGGCGGACGACTACATCAACCACTACAAGAACCCGACCTCGGCGTTTGAAAACGATCCGGCGAACGCCCACCGCATCATGCACACCATCTATGACGCGAGCGCGAGCGATTACGACAAGATTATCGAGCTGACGCGCAGCCGCAATGCCGGCTGGGTTTACCTCACCACCGACAGCATTCACCCGGATGGCCGCCCCTACAACGATCTGCCGCAGGATTTCACCAAACTGGTGGATCACATCAACGACTTGGGCGCGACACCTGCTGACCCGAACCGTAGCGGCACCTTGCCGGTGCTCAATGGAGCCCATATCGACACTGCCGGTGTGGAAACCACCATTATTGATGCCGACAGCAGCAACCAGCCAGGTAGCGTCAGGATCAGCGGCGAAGCCAAGGTGGGTAGCGAACTGAGCGCGCTGGTCGCGGATGGCGACGGTTTCGCCGCCGATAAAGTGCAATACCAATGG
>CAURDG010000015.1:0-14548 GCA_963523555.1 uncultured Cardiobacterium sp. | reverse complement strand
GCGGCAATCCAGGAACCCAGGTTTTATCCCGCTTGGCGGCAATCCAGGAACCCAGGTTTTATCCCGCTTGGCGGCTATTCAGGCATCCAGGTTTTGTCTCGCTTGGCGGTAATCCAGGAACCCAGGTTTTATCCCGTTTGGCGGCAATCCAGGAACCCAGGTTTTATCCCGCTTGGCGGCAATCGGCTGGTTTATTGGCTGGATGCTATGGGATAGTGTCTGTATCTGTGCAAAAGAGATTGTTTGTGCAGTGGAGATTCTGTTATCTACTGTTACGGCACACGCTTTCTGTTCCTTGTTCCTGTGTGCAATGTTCTGTCTGCTGCGGATAGACTTTGGTGATTGCTGTGGTTTTGATGTTTGGGGATGAGATTATCCTGATGGACACCAGAGAAGGAATGTTGTTCTGGCTGTCTGCCGCATGAAAATAATCTTGTGAGAAGGGTAGGGCAGGGCGTCGAGGCTCAAATGTGTGGTGATATTTTTAGAAAAGCGGGCTATCTGCCCGCTTTTTGTTACCTGCTATGGTGCGCTTACAGCAGGAATAGGGTCGCGAGGCCGAGGAAGATAAAGAAGCCGCCGGAGTCGGTGACGGCAGTAATCAGCACTGAGCTACCGAGCGCCGGGTCGCGTCCGGTTTTTTCCATGATGACCGGGATGAGGACGCCGACGGTCGCCGCCAGCAGCAGGTTCAGCGTCATCGCCGCTACCATGACAAAGCCGATACCGATGCTGCCGTAGAGCAGCCAGGAGACAAGCCCCATCACGCTACCCCAGAGAAGGCCGTTCACCAGTGCCACGCCAATTTCTTTGCGCAGCAGTTTGCCCGCCTGTGCGGTGGAAAGCTGCCCCATCGCCAGCGCACGCACGATCATGGTGATGGTCTGGTTGCCGGAGTTGCCGCCGATGCCGGCGACGATTGGCATCAGGGTGGCGAGCGCGACAATTTTTTCGATGGAACCTTCAAAGGCGCCGATGACGCGGCTGGCGAGGAAGGCGGTGCAGAGGTTGATGGCAAGCCACATCCAGCGGTTTTTTACGGAATCGAGCACCGGCGCAAAAAGGTCTTCTTCTTCCTGCAAACCCGCCATGTTGAGCATGTCGGCGTCGGATTCTTCGCGGATGACGTCCACGATTTCGTCAATGGTGATGCGCCCGATGAGTTTGCGTTCGGCATCTACCACCGGCGCGGTAACGAGGTCGTAGCGCTCGAAAGCCTGCGCGGCGTCTTCGACGTCGTCTTCGGGGTGAAAGAGGACGACGTCTTTGATCATGATGTCTTCAACGCGTTTGTCCGGCGCGGAAACGAGCAGTTTGCGCAGGAGTAACACGCCGCGCAGGACGTCGTCTTCATCGGTAACAAAGATTTTGTCGGTGTGATCCGGCAGGCGGTCGAAGCGGCGCAGGTAGCGCAGGACGACTTCGCAAGTAACGTCAGCGCGGATATCGAGCATTTCAAAGTCCATGATGGCGCCGACCTGGTTGTCTTCGTAGGACATCGCCGCCTGGATTTGCGCGCGCTCTTCGGCATCCCGCGTACTCAGGGCTTCGTGCACAACTTCGCGCGGCAGGTCGTCGGCGAGTTCCGCCAGTTCGTCGGCATCCAGATCATCAACCGCCGCCAGCATTTCTTCCTGATCCATCATGCCGATGAGGCTTTCGCGCACGGCATCCGAGACTTCGAGCAAGACTTCGCCGTCTTCTTCCGGCACGGCGAGATGCCAGACGAGCATCCGCTCTTCTTGCGGCAGGGATTCGAGAATGTCGGCAACGTCGGCGGGGTGCAGCTCGACAAGGTTGGTATTGAGTTCTGCCAATGCCGCCTGTTGCGCAGGATCGTCCAGTTGTGTCGCCCCTGCCATGATGGCGGCGGCAGCAGGCATCAGGGTTTCAACGAGCTGGTGGATGCGCTCAATGTCGGCTGAGGGGCGTTCGCGGGTATCGTTGGTGCGGTGTTCTTCGGTCATGGCGGTTCCTTGCAGTGGCGGCGCAGAAAAGGGGCGGATTGTACACGTTTTGCGCTATGGCTCGTGGCTGTCTCTTCAGATAGCAGGCTGTTTTCTTGTTTTATATTTCATCCCGGTCATGGTTTTCTTTTCTCACCTGTTGTGAGCGCAATGGGAATCTGTATATAAAAGCCCCTCGCTGCACCTTGTCAAAGGCAAGTGTTTCGTGGGATGCGACGAGGGTAGGTAGAGGGTTATAGCTAATCAGCTTATTTTTTCATACAACATTCACGCCAATCTTTCCGCATCTGCGCAATATTCAGGGAAGACTTGTATGAAGGATTAAGAGCATTGGCTATATTTATCAGCGAAGTGGCAAAGTCCAGTTGTGGCCAGAAGAGGGGACACCGCCGAATTTGCCGAAGAATTTGCGGATTTCTAAATACTCTTGGCGCGCATCACCGTTGGCGTCTTGTACTTCGATGATGGCGCTTTTGTCCATGCTGCTACCGAGGGTGATGACAAGGGCAAGGCCAAGGACACTGATGAATCGGTAGGCTGGATTTATGTATTTTCCTGCTCCGTGGAGAATGTTTCAGGCTTCTTCCGCGACGGTTTCTAGTGGCCGTGGGCGCAGATGCAGGCTGATGAGTTGGCGGCGATTCGCTTTGCTTACGGTTACCTGCCATTCGCCAAGGTCGGCACTTTCGCCGATGTCCGGCATTTTGCCGAGAATGTGCTGGATGTAGCCGCCGATGGTGTCAGCTTCGTCGTCCGAGAGCTCTGTGCCAAAGGTGTCATTGAAGGTATCTATCGGGGTCAGTGCTTGTACTTGATAGCTGCCGTCGCTGTTTTCGATGATGGGCGCTGCGGCGATTTCGTCGTGTTCGTCATCGATTTCGCCTACGATTTCTTCGATGACGTCTTCGATGGTCACGAGGCCGGAGAGGTTGCCGTATTCGTCGATAACGAGTGCCATATGATTGCGGTTGGTTTTGAAGTCGCGCAGCATGGCGTCCAGCGGTTTGCTTTCAGGGACGATGGTTGCAGGGCGCAGTATTTCCGGGATGGTCGCTGGCAACGGGCGGCCAAAGGCGCAGGGTAGGAGGTCTTTGGAAAGCAGGATGCCGCGCACTTGTTCGTGGCTTTCATCCACCACGGGATAACGCGAGTGGCCGGATTCGGTGATGACGGTAAAGATGTGTTCCAGCGTCCAGTGTTCTTCGATAAGAGTGATTTGTCCTCGCGGGATCATGATGTCACGCACACGGATATCATCAATACTGAGCAGGCGCTCGACCATTTGCGCGGTATCTTCACCGATTTGTTTGCTGGCGCGCGCTTGGTGTAGCAGGTCGCGGATGGCTTCGGGGATGTTCTCAGGTTCTTCGTTGTTGTTCCAGAAGGCGCTCAAGCGACTGAGCAGGGAAGGGCTTTTCTGTTCGGGGTTATCTTCGCTCATGGTTGCGGGGTGGTGATTGGGATACCCGCTATTGTAGAGGATTGTTGTGGTTTTAGCGCAACAGCCTCAGGTTTTACGGCGCAGGCGGGCAAGCAGGCCACCTCTTGCAGCACGGGCAGGCGTGGAATTTCCCAGTTGCCCGGTGAGTTTGTCGAGGCTTTCCTGGTGGCGCATTTCGCGGTAGAGCGCTTCGTACTGGCCTATGGTGGCAGAATCCACTTTACGCCGTGCTGAGGTACAGCCAATGAGTTTGCCACCTTCGATGATGGGGACGATGGTGGCGTACACCCAGTAGTAGCGTCCGTCCTTGCGCAGATTTTTGACGTAGCCATGCCACTCTTTGCCCTGCATGACGGTTTGCCACATATCACGGAAAGCAGCGCGCGGCATATCGGGGTGGCGGATGATGTAATGCGGCGCGCCAATAAGCTCGCGCGCGCTATATCCGCAGACTTCGGTGAAGATGCGGTTAGTGTGGGTGATGATGCCGTGCGCGTCAGTGCGGGTAATGAGGATGGCGCCGTTGTTTTGTTCGTAGTTTTCATTGACGGTGTACACGGTGCGGCGGTTGCCGTCGTAGAAATGCAGCTCGTGGCGGATACTGGGACCTGCGGGTTTGATCATATCGGCAAGGTGGTGCATAGTTCTGTCCTTTTAACTGTTGGGGATTTATTCTGCGGCTGGCGGGATTATTCGCGCCGGACGACGCTGCGGTTCGTTATGCGTCATCTGTGGGTCGTCAATCACTTCTATGCTGCCGTTGACGCGCACCCGCCGCACGATGAATTGCACATGACTGCCGCGTCGCTGCATTTGCTGCATATGGGTGTAGGCCATTTTTGCGCCAAGATGCAGACTGACCACCACCGGCCGTTCGTTAATGGCGTCAGAATAGACGGCCAGTACCGCATAAGCGATATTTTCCCGGCCAAAGATGAGGTTGTGTGTCTGCATGAGGGCAAAAATTACAAAAAGATTGCGTGATAGTTAGGATAGCACACCGGCCTTTTCCCCGCTTGGCTGCTGCAAGGGTGAACGTCTGCGCCAGCGGCAATCGGCGCGGCGATTGTTGTGCAGTTCTGCCGTCGGAAGCGGATAATGCGCGCCTTTCAGGACAGGAAACCGCATGAAAAGCGTCCCCCTCGCCGCGCGGGTCTATGCCGATTTGGACAATGAGCGCCTCGCCCGCCATATTGTCGGCCTGACCCAGACGGATAACGTCCGCCGCTTCGACGGCAGTACGCAGACTGTCAGCAATGGTGATTATCTCTACCTTTATATGGATTGTGGCGACGGGGAATACTGCATCAGCGCAGGCATCGTCATCGCCAGTCCGTTTCCGACGCGGCCATACAAATGGTGCTGCGTGCTGGATGAAGATATCCGCTACTGGCAGGATGACTAACGCCGCCAAGCGGCATAACCACGCGGTTTCCCCTGCAACCCATAACAAACCACAAGGACTCCCATGACAGCCCGACACGAACTGGCGGCGACGCTGCGCCTCGCCCTGCCGCTGATACTGCTGCAACTCCTGAGCTACGCCCAGCCGGTTGTTGATACCGTCATGGCGGGGCGCCACAGCGACCTCACCCTCGCTTCGGTGGCACTCGCCGCGCAAATCTTCAGCTTCATCTACTTTTTTATGGCCGGCTGCGCGCTCGCCATCACCGCTGCCGTCTCGCAGGCGAACGGCCGCGACGACCGCGCGCAAATCCGCCGCAACTTCCAGCAAGGCATCTGGATGCTCGCTTTCCTCGCCATCGTCACCGTCCTCCTGACCCTGCTCGGTGCCTACGTCCCTGCCCTGCTCGGCAGTACGCCGGACATCGCCCGCGAAGCGAAGCGCTACCTGCTCACCCTCGCGCCCGGTGCCGGCGTGTGCATCATCGGCCTGGCCGGACGCTGCTTCCTCGAAGGCATGGCCTACCCGCGCACCACCGTCATCGTGCAGGCGCTTTTGATCCCGGCCAATATCCTCGGCAACTATGTACTGCTCTACGGTGCGGGCCCCATCCCCGCCCTCGGTGTACCGGGCATGGCGCTCTCGACCGTCCTCTGCTACCTCATCTTTACCGCTTTCGTCTTCACCGCCATCGCCCGCAATCCGCGCTGGCGGGCGTACCGCCCCTACTACCGCTTCGCCGCACCGGATTTCGCCGCCATCCGTCACTATTTCGCCGTCGGCCTGCCGATTGCGCTGGCGGTGGTGATGGAAACCGGCCTGTTCACCGCCGTCGGCCTCATCGTCAGCCGCACCAACGAAGTGAACGCCGCCGCCAACCAGATTGCGCTTAACTACGCCGGGCTGTCCTTCATGATCCCGCTTGGTCTCGCCAGCGCGCTGACCATCCGCTGCGGCAACGCCTATGGACGTGGCGACTATGCCACCTTGCGCCTGCGCGCCCTGAGCGGCATGGCGGCAGTTGCGGTGGTGATGTGCTTCGTCGCCCTCGTGCCGCTCTTCCTGCGCCACGAAATCGCCGCGCTGTACAGCAACAGCGCCGACATCGTCGCCATCGCCGGCACCATCCTCGTGCTGGTTGGCATTTTTCAAATCAGCGACGGTATGCAAATCTGCACGGCGGGAGTGCTGCGCGGCATCCACGACACCCGCATGCCGATGATCTACGCCTTTATCGGCTACTGGCTGGTCGGCTTCCCCGCTGCGCTTGCCGGCTATCAATGGCTCAACATCGGCGTCGCCGGATTGTGGGTTGGCATGGTGGCCGGTCTGACCCTGACCGCCGCCCTGGGCATACGGCGAGTGCTGTGGCAGGTGCGCAAACGCTAAAAATCTAAGCTGATATCAATCAATCCCTTCACATAACCACAAGGAACTTCCTATGAATCTTCTGAAAAAAACCTTCCTCAGTGTCTTTTTTGCAGCAGGTACTACAATAGCAGGCGCACAAAGCGCTGCTATGACACAAGCCGCACAACAATTTGCTGAAAAAATCATGCAAGAAGCCATTCAAAGCATCATGATGGACAGCATCAGTAGCGGCAAACAGCCTTCACAAGCTGATATCAGCAAAAAAGTAATGGACATTTGGCGCACCCATCTTGACGAATTCAAACAGCTGACCGTTTCACAATGCGCCCAACTCTATGGTGCTGACAAAAACCAAAACTGCCAATGCGTAAGCGACAACACCGACTACAATGCCGAACTGAACGTCATGGAAAAACAGCTCGCCAATATGCAGCTTGATCCTAATGCGCCGGAAATCAAGGCTATGGAAAAAAGGAACGCCGCTACCTTCCAGCATTGTGGCTTGGATTACAACGTGATGCGCAAAGCCGCCGAACAAGCGCTTGGCAATCTGCAACCACCCACAATAGGCGAGCAAAAATAAACAGAAGGCGAGGGGGGATTACATAAAAATAAAACTTCCATTCAACAAATCCCTTACAATTCGCTCTGTTTCGAACTGAAACAATCTTTCCCACAAAATATTTTGGAAAAAACCATGAAAACACTGATGAAAGGCGCCATCGCCGGATTTTTACTTGCAGGCATGACCATAACCGCAACCGCACAAGTTGGCGGTGGCAAAACCTCTCAGCAATTGGGTGAGAAAATTGCCAACGAGGTTCTTCAAGAAATGATGGCCGAAACCCAATCTAGCGGTAAACAGCCGTCTCCTGAAATACTCGGCAAAAAAATGGTCGAAAAAATGCGCGCCCATCTGGATGAAATGAAAAAAGGTGCTACAGAGGACTGTACCGAAGTCTATGGCCAAGACAAAGCCAGCAATTGCCAGTGCGTTACCGATAAAACTGATTTCGATGCCATATTCAGTTTGATGGAGAAGCAAATGGCTGACCCAAAAAACGAGATGAAAGACGAAGTCAAAGCACTAGAACAAAAAAGTGAAGAAACCTTTAAAGCCTGTGACCTTGATGTCAGTGTGATGAAAAAATCACAAGAAGAGGCTATGAAGAAGCTGGCTCCGGCAAAGAAATAAAATCGAATCAAGCTTCGATTACACAAACCCCGTGCAAACGGGGTTTTTTTGTGCGTGTATACAACAAAAAACACCAGTGCCAAGTAGCGTAAATAAGCGAGGAGGCGAGTGTCGCCACCATACAATTTTGATACGATAGCGCCGTCCGCCGCAGAGGGTTGAGCAGCGGTATTTCATTCACTCTTTTCACCTAGGAGAACGGCATGAGCCATTACCTGTTTACTTCCGAATCCGTGTCCGAAGGACATCCCGACAAAATCGCCGACCAGATTTCCGATGCGGTGCTAGACGCCATCATCGCGCAAGATCCAAATGCCCGTGTCGCCTGCGAAACCCTCATCAAAACCGGCATGGCGATGGTCGCCGGCGAAGTCACCACCTCCGCCTGGGTTGATCTGGAACAAATTGTGCGCAAGACCATCACCGACATCGGCTACAACAGCTCCGACGTTGGCTTCGATGGCGCAACCTGCGCCGTGCTAAACGTCATCGGCAAGCAGTCTTCCGACATCGCCCAAGGCGTGGATCGCGAAGAAAAACGCAAACAGGGTGCCGGTGACCAGGGCCTGATGTTCGGCTATGCCTGCGACGAAACACCGACCCTGATGCCCGCACCGATTACCTACGCGCATCGCCTGGTTGAGCAGCAATCGAAAGTGCGCCGCGACGGTGTGTTGCCGTGGCTGCGTCCTGATGCCAAATCGCAAGTCACCTTCCGCTACGAAGATGACAAAATCACCGGTATCGACGCCGTCGTTCTCTCCACCCAGCACGATCCGGACATCTCGCAAAAAGACCTGCAAGAAGCTGTGCGCGAGCTCATCATCGATAAAGTCCTGCCCGCCGAATGGCTCGACAAGGACACCAAATACCACATCAACCCAACCGGCAAATTCGTTATCGGTGGGCCGGTGGGCGACTGCGGCTTGACCGGGCGCAAAATCATCGTCGATACCTACGGCGGCTCCGCGCACCACGGCGGCGGTGCCTTCTCCGGCAAAGACCCCTCGAAAGTGGATCGTAGCGCCGCTTATGCAGGCCGCTATGTGGCGAAAAACATCGTCGCCGCCGGCCTCGCCAAACGCTGCGAAGTGCAAGTTTCTTACGCCATCGGCGTTGCCGAGCCGACCTCCGTCATGGTCAACACCTTCGGCACCGGCACCATCCCAGACGACGAAATCATCAAACGCGTACGCACGGTGTTCGATCTCACCCCCTACGGCATCATCGAAATGCTTGACCTCATTCGCCCGATTTACCGTCAAACCGCCGCTTACGGTCACTTTGGCCGCGAATTGCCAGACTTCACCTGGGAAAAAACTGACCGCGCCGACGCGCTGAAACGGTAAGAGAACCCCTGCTAACACAAAGCGCCTGCCATCCCTGATGACGGGCGTTTTTATTTTGGAATTGCCATGACACTATGTCGATTATCCATTTACTACGCTATCTGTCATTGTGCCATCATCTTTTTAGTCATTATGGCTTATAACTGTGCACAATACTTATCTTTCAACTATGCCATCTTGGTTATTTTTATCCTTGTATTTTGGGTTACTAAAAATAGCTACTGTTCGGCTCTTCCGTTATTTCATCAAACTGCAAGATATATTACCTGATGAAACAGAAAGAGAAAGAATCATTCAAAGGATATCCATTGTATCTAATAATATAGAAGCAAGTGTTCTATCATTGATGGACATTCCTTTACTGTTACTACCACGAACACATCCAATATCCGGTTTTTTCGGCTTATCTGGTTTTGTTAATTTTGTGGATGTTTTATTTATCGTAATAACTATTGTAAGGATTCTAACTTTTGATATGCCCACAAAGATAATTAGAAATGCCATTGATACTATCTGTAAATAAATTGAAGATATGGAAACTTCTCAGAAAATCAAAAAATTTGTCCAAAGTCTTATATTCTGTTGTCAGAGCGAGATAAACGCTAAATTTCTAATGTCCAGCAAGCGAGATAAAACCTGGGCTCATGAGCCATCGCCAAGCAGAATGAATACTGGCCGCGGTAGGTTCGGCATTGGTATCGCATATTGGTTTTTCTTTGGCGCAAGCGCTAGAATTGCGAACCTTTCTTATCTCGTATTTCCTTACGTTTTCACGGATTCACCATGAGCCTGTTCTTTTCGTTATTTGTCCGCTGTTTCTGGCTGCCGCTCTTTTGGGCGACGGCGTTATCTGCCGCGCAGCCGCCGCGTCCGCAGCGGATGTTTGTCGCGTTTGTGTGCGGGCTGCTTGCAGCGGGGGCGATGGTCGCCGCCTTGCCGTTGCAGAATGCGGCGGCGATGTTTTGGTTTGCGCCGCTGCAATTGGCGCTGCTGACGATCGTGTGGCTGTGGGCGCTGGTCAAACCCGCTGCTGCCCGTGATGGCTTATGGTTCACCGCCGGTTTTCTCGGTGCGGTACCGTTTTTTTCGGCCCCGGTGATGAGTGCGTTTTCTTCCACCAGTGTGGTGAATTCGACGTTTATTTTGCATTTGGCGGCGGTACTGGCGGCGGGGGGGTTATCGGTGCTGCTGGTGTTGTGGCTGTTTGTGCTGCGCTCGCTGGTCGCAACAAGGGTGTGGCGGGGGCTCGCGGTGTTGATGGTCGCGGTGATGGTATTGCTGTGGACGGTGTGGCTGGGGGCGGATTTCGGCCTCGCCGCCATCAAGTTGCAGAAGGCTGAGGTCACGGTTTTCCGTCTGCGCTGGCTGGCGCGAGCAGAGTTTGCGCGGAACTGGTTCGCTTATGTGGCGCTGTTATTACCCGCGCTTGCGACGGTTGCCGCGCTGTTTTCTGCCTGGTTGCCGGCGCGACGACGTTTGCAGGCCGCGGATAATCCGGCCAGAGCGACGAATCCGGCAAATATCCCGCTTGACGGCAAGGATCCAGCCATTACGCTGCTTGACGCTACTCCAGCCTTGCAACAACCCGGTTTTCCCCCGCCAACAACCGGCGGCGCATATGCCCGCTCTGCCGCTGTGCACCGCCGCCTGCTGCTCGCCGGGGTGCGGCGGGCGCAGCGGGCAGTTGTCCAGGGTTTCGCGGCCTGTGCGCTGGCGCTCGCGGTCTGTTTGTTCTGGGATTTGGTCGCGTCCAGGCCGCCGTCGCTCTCGAAGGCGACACCGGTCGTCGTTGCCGCTGATGATATGGTGCATTTGCCGATTGTTGCGGATGAGCTGAAAGACGGCGATTTGCACCGCTACGCCTGGGTATCGTCCGAGGGCAAGGTAGTGCGCTTTTTTGTGATTGACCGCTTCCCCGGCGAGTGGTCGCCGGCGGTGGTATTTGACGCCTGTATGCTCTGCGGCGATACGGGTTATGCGATGCAGGGCGATCAGGTGATGTGCATCGGTTGTGGTGTGCGCCTGTTCCGCCCCAGTGTCGGCAAGAGTGGCGGCTGTAATCCGGTGCCGATTGAGGATTGGGCGATGGATGCCGATGAAATCCGCATTCCGCGCAAATCGCTGGAAGCGGGCTTGCAGTTCTTCAAGGCGGTGGTCGAGCTGGAGGTGATTGATCCGGTGGACGGTAGCCGCTTGAAGAACACGACCGCGCCGCATCGTTATAGTTATGGCACGAAGACGTATTTTTTCGCGAATGAAGCGAATTATCAGCGCTTCGTGGATAACCCAGAGGCTTTCATCAAGGATTAACATTATGTTTTGGCGCATGATTTTCCAGCTTTGGCATCACGACCTGCCGCGCAAGGCGCTCGCGTTTGCCACGATTTTTCTCGCTTCCAGCCTGATTGCCGGGCTGCTCGCCGTCTCAATTGATATTGGCGACAAGATGTCGCGCGAGTTGAAGTCTTATGGCGCGAATATTTTGATTGAGCCGGCGGGCGGCGCGCTGTTGCCCGATGATGTCGCCGGGCAGCCCTATTATCTGGAAGAGAAGGTGCTGCCGTCGGTGATGGATATTTTCTGGCGGAACAACATCTACGGTTTCGCGCCGCTCTTGAACGGCCATGTGCGCGCGGGTGGGGTGGAAGTTGCGGCGCTGGGTACGTTTTTTGACCACCCGCTGGATGTCGCTGATGAATCGAATTATCACACCGGGCAGAAGACAGTTAGCCCGTTCTGGCAGATCGCGGGCGACTGGCCGGATGACAGCAAGCCGCTTGCCGCCGACGTGCCCATTCCCGTGCTGGTCGGGGTTAAACTCGCCGCCGCGCAAGGTTGGCAGACGGGCGACGTGTTGCCGCTTGCGGCCACCACGGCCAATGCACCGGAAACATCCGCGCGCATCAGCGGCATCCTCACCAGCGGTGCGGCGCAGGACGAGCAGATGGTTCTGCCGCTTGCCGCGTTGCAAGAAGTGCTTGGTTTGCAAGGCAAGATCAGCGCCATTCAGGTGGCGGCGATGACCGTGCCGGAAAACGATTTATCGCGCAAGGCGCACGAAAACCCCTCGGCGCTGAATGCCAAACAATATGACCAGTGGTACTGCACCGCCTACGTTTCCACCATCGCCCACCAGCTGGAAGAGACGGTGAGCGGTTCGGTCGTGCACCCCGTGTGGCAGGTTGCCGCGTCCGAAGGTGTCATCATCGGCAAAATCCAGCTGCTGCTGATTGTATGCAGCCTCGCCGCGCTGATTTCCGCCGGCATGGGCATCGCCTCGCTCACCAGCAGCGGCATCATGGCGCGCGCCAAAGAAATCGGCCTGATGCGCGCCCTCGGCGCAAAGCCGTGGCAAATCGCACTGCTTTACTACGCGGAAGCCATCCTCGTCGGCGCGCTCGGCGGCCTGACCGGCTGCATGGGCGGCGCTGTCCTCGGCTGGGGCATCGGCCAGGCGCTCTTTGGCGCGACGCTGGGCTTCACCTGGATCGTCGTCCCTGTTGTCGTCTGCGCCGCCATCCTGATAGCCCTCACCGGCACCTGGTTCCCGGTGCGCAGCATTGCCCGTCAAGTTCCCATCGAGGTGCTCTATGAAAGATAACCACATGCGCTGGCTACTGCCCGGCAAAGCCCTGCGCCACAAATGGCGGCGCACCCTCACCATCATCGCCGCGCTCGCCATCGGTGCCGCCATCGTTACCGCCATGGCAGCCATCTACTTTGACATCAACGAAAAAATGAGCCGAGAGTTGCGCTCCTTCGGCGCCAACTTCTACCTCGGCGGCAAAAACGAACAGCCCTTCACCCTCACCGAATACCGCCGCATCACCGCTGCCATGCCGCCCACGCTTTATCACGCTTCCAGCCCCTACCTCTACACCGTGGCGCGCAGCGAACGCGAGCCGGTGGCGCTGGTCGGCGTTGATTTCCCCGCACTGCCCGCGCTCGTCCCCTACTGGCAAGTGCAGGGCGGCTGGATTGGCGTTGATTTCGACGACCGGAACACCATGCTCGGTAAAACCCTCGCCCGCCAGCTCGAACTCAATCTCGGCGACGACATCACCCTGGTGAAAGACAACGGCGAAAAAAAAACCTTCCGCATCAAAGGCATCATCGAAAGCGGCGATGCGATGGATAACGTCATGCTGCTCAACATCGGCGTCGTGCAAGCGTGGACGGATAACCACGACCGCATCAGCTACGCACTCGCCAGCCTCGCCAACGACAACGACGCCGTTACCGCCTACGCCGAACGTCTAAGCGAGGAAAACCCGCAACTCGACATCCACCCCATCCGCAAAGTCAGCGCCGCCGAAGGGCAAATCCTGCACAAAATCAAAGGCCTGATGGGCCTCGTCTGCATCATCATCCTGCTACTTTCCAGCCTGTGCGTAAACACCTCGCTTACCGCCATGACCCACGAACGCCGCCGCGAATTTGCCCTGCAAAGCGCCCTTGGCGCGTCCGACCGGCAAATCACCGCGCAAATCGTGCGCGAAACCCTCACCATGACCACGCTTGCCATCGCCATCGGCCTCATCCTCGGCCTCATCCTTGCGCAAATCCTCGGCCACGTCGTCTTCCACGCCGGCATCACCCTGCGCTGGCCGGTGCTGCCGCTCGCCGCCGTGCTATCGCTCACCGTCGCTGCCGTTGCCGTCGCCCTGCCGCTCAAACGCGTGCTGGCGTTACAAGCGGCGGTCGTCCTCAAAGGCGCGTAAAAATGAACCACCGCCAAGCGAGATAAAACCTGACTTTCCGCCAAGCGAGACAAACCCCATGCAAACCCAACCTGTCATCCAAACCATCCACCTCTACAAACGTTTCGGCAGCGTGACCGCGCTGGACGACATCAATATCAGCGTTGCGCGCGGCGAATTCGTCGCCATCATGGGCGCGAGCGGTTCCGGCAAAACGACCCTGATGAATATCCTCACCTGCCTCGACACCGCAAGCGAAGGGCAGGTACTGCTAAACGGCACCGATGCCGCCGTACTTGACGAAGAGGCCCGCCGCAACTTCCGCGCCCGCACCATCGGCCTCGTCTTCCAGCAATTTCACCTGCTGCCCTACCTCACCGCCTGCGAAAACGTCATGCTGGCGCAGTACTACCACAGTGTGACCGACAAAACGGCGGCACTCGCCGCGCTCGAACGCGTCGGCCTCGGCCACCGCAGCAGCCACCTGCCGAAACAGCTCTCTGGCGGCGAACAACAACGCGTCTGCATTGCCCGGGCACTCATCAACGAACCGGAAATCCTCTTTGCTGACGAACCGACCGGCAACCTCGACGCCGAGAACGAACGCATCGTCCTCGACATCTTCGCCGAACTGCATGCGCAGGGGCGCAGCATCGTGATGGTGACGCACAACCCCGCCCTCGGCGAAAAAACTGACCGCATCATCCGCCTGCAACACGGCAAAATCATCGAATAAAAGAAGCAGGCACACCCGCCTGCTTTTTCAATGCCTGAATGCCCAGTCACGACGCCGCTTGGTGGGACCAGTAACCACGCCGCTTGACGGGCCCAGTAACCACGCCGCTTGGCGGGCCCAATAACGACGCCGCTTGACGGGCCCAGTAACGACGCCGCTTGGCCGGACCAGTAACCACGCCGCTTGGCGAGCCCAGTAACCACGCCGCTTGACGGGCCCAGTAACCATGCCGCTTGACGGGCCCAGTAATCACGCCGCTTGACGGGCCCAGTAACCACGCCGCTTGACGGGCCCAGTAACGACGCCGCTTGGCGGGCCCAGTAACCACACCGCTTGGCAGGCCCAGTAACCACGCCGCTTGGCGGGCCCAGTAATCACGCCGCT
>CAURDG010000014.1:0-14878 GCA_963523555.1 uncultured Cardiobacterium sp. | reverse complement strand
GGCGGCGGGCAGGGGGACGCGGCTCGCGGTGGTGATGGTGGTGGTTTGGCAGGCGGCAAGCAGCGCGGCGGTGAGGGTGAGGAGGAGGGGGCGAGGGGTCATGGTTGGTTCCTTTTGTGTTGTTTGTTTGTTTTCAGGCGGGTTTTCAGCGGGGCCTTATCCCCTTTCTGTTACCGCGCGACGTAAATGGGGGAAGGTTTTGGGGGTTCCCGCATCGGGTCCTGCTGTTGTGCCGCTTTGCGGTAAGATGCGGCTTCCACAAATACGAGGAAATTTATGTCTGCTTACGTTGTTTTTATCCGCGATGAAATGAAAGATCAGGCCGCTTATGACCGCTATCTGCAATTGGGTGTGCCCACTCTCGCCCCGTTCGGCGGCGAAATTCTGGTTGCCAATGGTGCGCACGAGGCTTTGGAAGGTGCCGACTTCGACGGTTCGGTGGTATTGCGTTTTCCCGATATGGCATCGGCAAAGGCGTGGTACGACAGCACGGAGTACGGGCAGTTCAAATCTATCCGCCTGGGGGCAACGCTTGGCCGCGCGGTGTTGCTGGAAGGGGTGGATTAAAGCCCGGCAGTTTTCTTCCTGCCATTCGGATCCCTTCCCCTGCTTGCGGGGGAAGGGATTTTTTGTGTACCCGGTTTGGAGGGGGCGTGCGATGGTCATGGTTCAGTTCTGTTGTTCGAGCATTTTGCGGAAGCGCAGCAGGGCGTAGCCGAGGAAGAGTGCGCCGACGACGCCCATGGCGAGGAGTTGCGGCCAGAGGGTGTCGAGGCCTGCGCCGCGAAAGATAAGGCTCTGGCTGAAAAGGGTGTATTGGGTGTGCGGCCAGTATTCGCTGATGAGGCGGGTGAAGTCTGGCATGTTGACGCGCGAGGTCACGGCGCCGGAGAAGAGGTTCATGATGATGAAGACGGGCAGCATGAGCAGGCTGTATTGCTGCATGGTGGGGGTGAGGGTGGCGAGCATGATGGCGAGTGAGGCGATGGAGAAGAGGTACACGGCGCTGCCGGCGATGTAGAGCGGGATGCTGCCGTTGATGGGGATGCCGAGGGTGATGTGGACGATGAACCACAGGGAGGCGGTCGAGGTGGTGAGGATGAAGATGCCGTTGGCGAGGATTTTGGCGAGCATGATTTCCGGCGGGGTGACGGGCATGACGAGGAGGTGTTCGAGGGTGCCGTGTTCGCGCTCGCGGATGACGGCGGCGCCGATGAGCAGCAGGAAAAGAAGCAGGGTGGCGGTACCGAGGGCGGCGACAGGCATTTGGTAGGCGTTTTCGCTGTTGGGGTTGTAGTGGGTGCGCAAGACGGGGCGGATGGGCAGGAGGCTGGTGTCGTCAGGACGGCCAAGGAAACGATTCACTTCGCGGTTGTGGATTTGGCTGAGGTAGGCAGCGCCGACGCCGCCCTGGCTCATGCGGGTGGCGTCGATGGTGAGCTGTGCCTGCGGGCTGCGGTTTTGCAGGATGTCGCGCTCGTAGTTGGGCGGGATGTCGATGATGAAGGTGTAGTCGCCTTTGTCCATGTGGCTGTCGGCACTGTCGCGCGTGATTTCCACGGGAGGCTGGAAGTAGGGCGGCAGGATGGCGTCGCGGATGCGGTAGGAGAGGGAGCTGTGGTCTTCGTCGATGACGGCGACGGCGGCGTGTTTGAGGTCGGTGTTGCTCTGGCTCATGGCAATGACGACGCCGGTGTACATGTAGAGGGTAAGGATGATAAGGATGGGGTCGCCAAGTAGGCTGCGCAGTTCTTTGCCGGCGAGGGTGAGGATGTTTTTCAGGGTGTTCATGGTTATTTTTCCTGCTTTTTCAGGTTGAGGCAGGCGGCGGTGAGGAAGACGGCGTAGTAGAGCGCGAGCAGCAGGATTTCCCGGTGCAGTTCGTGGACGCTGAGGCCTTTGCTGAAGGTGCCGGTGGTGGTCACGGCGTACCAGGTGGAGGGGATGATTTTGCCGAAGATATGCGCGCTGCCTTCGAGCGCCGAAACGGGGACGAGGAAGCCGGAGAAGTTTAGCGCCGGCATGATGGTGGCGATGGCGGTGAGGAAGATGGCGGCGACTTGCGAGCGGGTGAAGGTGGAGAAGAGCAGGCCGATGGCGGTCGAGGTGCAGCTCATCAGCAGGGTGGCGAGGGTGAGGGCGGCGAGTGAGCCTTTCATCGGCAGGCCGAACCAGTAGCGCATCATCAGGTAGAGGATGGCAAAACTCAGCATGGCGGTGGCGATGTAGGGGAGTTGTTTGCCGACGAGGTATTGCAGGCGGCTGGCGGGCGAGGTGTAGTAGTTGGCGATGCTGCCGATTTCGCGTTCGCGGACGACGCCGACAGCGGCCATCATCGCCGGAAAGAGGGTGAGGGCGAGCATGAGGACGCCGGGGGCGATGGCGTTTACGCTTTTGAAGTCCTGGTTGTAAGCGTAGCGGGGTTCGAGTGAGGCGGCGGGCGGCGGCAGGGTGATGCCGCGCGCGCGTGCCTGTTCGCGGGTGTAGGCGGCGAGGATAGCGGGGATGTAGGCGTTGATGTTGGCGGCGTTGAAGGATTCGGCGCCGTCGATGTGGTAGTGGATTTCCGGCCGTCGCTCGCGCAGCAGGTCGCGGCCAAAGTTGGGCGGGATGTCGATGGTGAGTTTGGCTTCGCGGCTGGCGAGACGGTCAAGCAGCTGGCTTTCGTCGGTCAGCGGCGGCAGTTCGTTGAAGTAACGCGAGCCGGCGAGTGGTTCGATGATGGCGCGGCTTTCGGCGCTGTGGTCGTGGTCGAGGACGGCGTAGGTGAGGTTTTTGATGTCGAAGGAGACGCCCCAGGTGATGGCGGTCATAAGGATGATCGGGCCAAAGAGAGCGAAGAAGGTGCGGACGTGATCACGCAGCAGTTCTGTGCCTTCGCGGCGGGCGAAGGTCCAGGTGGTGGCGAACCAGTAGCGCAAGGTGGCCGTTTTCGGCGCGCCAAGCGACGTATTTACTGGGTTTGTGCCGTCAAGCGACGTATTGGTCGGGTTTGCTGTTTCCCCCCTTCCGGCCTCCGGCCACCTTCCCCCGCAAGCGGGGGAAGGGATGGTTTCTGTGTCGGCGGCTAGTGCAGTGGCGTTGAGCGGGGTATTTACCAGGTGTTCGTCGTCAAGCGGGGTATTTGCCGGATTCTCGCCGTTAAGCGAGGTATTGGCGGGCTTTTCTGGGCCAATGCAGCCTGGTGTGGCGCCTGCGGGATTTGTTTGGTGGGCTGAAGCCCACCCTACGGATTCGGTGGATGGGATGCCAAGCGAGGTAGTTGCCGGGTTCGCGCTGTCAAGCGAGGTATTGGCTGGGCTCGTGCCGTCAAGCGGGATATTTGCGGGCTTTTCTGTGCCAATGCAGCCTGGTATGGCGTCTGCGGGATTTGTCTGGTGGGCTGAAGCCCACCCTACGGTTTCGGTGAATGGGGTGCCAAGCGACGTATTTGCCGGGTTCTGCCGTTTTTCATCCGCTATCAGGTAGGCGATGAAGGCTTCTTCTAGGTTGGGCGCGCCGCTTTGTACGGTGAGGGTAGCGGGACTGCCCACGGCCAGCACGCGGCCCTGGTGCATGAAGGAGATGCGGTCGCACCTCGCCGCTTCGTTCATGAAGTGGGTGGAGACGAAGATGGTAATTTTGTCTTCACGCGACATGCGCAGCAGGTGTCGCCAGAACATGTCCCGCGCGGCGGGGTCCACGCCGGAGGTGGGTTCGTCGAGGATGAGCACTTCGGGGCGGTGCAGGCAGGCTGCGGCGAGTTGCAGGCGCTGGCGGATGCCGAGCGGCAGGGCAGCGGGTTTTTGTTCGGCGACGGTGGCAAGGTCGTATTGGGTGAGTGCTTCGCTGATGGCGGCTTTGCTGCCTGCGCCCAAGCGGTAGAGCCGGGCGTGCAGTTCGAGGTTTTGTCTGACGGTGAGTTCTTCGTAAAGGCTGAAGGCTTGCGACATGTAGCCGACGCGCATCCGGGTCGAGACGCTGCCTGCGTCCACCGGTGCGCCGAGGAGTTCGGCGCTGCCACTGCTGGCCTGCAAGAGGCCGGTGAGCATTTTCATGGTGGTGGTTTTGCCGCAGCCGTTGCTGCCGAGGAAACCGAAGATTTCGCCTTTTTCGATGGTGAAGCTGACGTGATCCACAGCGGTGAAGTCGCCGAAGGTTTTGGTGAGGCTGTGTGCTTCGATGGCGGGCGGGGCGTGGGGATCGGGAACGAAGGGGGTAGGGTCGAGGCCGCCGGTGCCTTGTTGTTTTTCCGGTGGCAGCAGTTTGATGTAGGTTTCTTCGAGGGTGGCGCAGCCGTAGTCGCGCATGGTGGCGGCGGTCGGCGCGTTGATGAGCAGTTTGCCCGCGTCCATCGCCAGCAGTTGCCGGAATTGTTCGGCTTCTTCGATGTAGGCGGTGGCGACGAGGGTGGTCATGCCCGTGGTTTCTTCTTGCAGGTCGTGCACCAGTGCCCAGAACTGGCGGCGCGACAGGGGGTCAACGCCGGTGGTGGGTTCGTCAAGAATGAGCAGGTCGGGCGAGTGGACGAGAGCGCAGCAGAGGCTGACTTTTTGTTTCATCCCGCCGGAGAGTTTGCCGGCGGCGCGGTCGGGGAAGGGAGCGAGGCCGGTTGCATCCAGGAGACGCTGGATACGCGCGCGGCGTTCGCGGCGTTCAAGGCCAAAGAGGCGGGCGTGGAAGTCGATGTTTTCGTAAACGCTGAGGGTGGGGTAGAGGTTGCGCCCCAGTCCTTGCGGCATGTAGGCGATGCGGTGCGAGAGGGCAAGACGGTCGCGTGCGCGGGTCATGTCGCCGTCGAGAACGCGCACTTGTCCGCTCTGGATGCGGCGCACGCCGGCGATGATGCCGAGCAGGGTGCTTTTGCCGACGCCGTCCGGGCCAATGAGGCCGACGGTCGCCCCGCGCGGCAGGGTGAGGCTGATGTTGTCCAGCGCGGTGGTTTTGCCGTAGCGGTGGGTGAGGTGGTCAATGGTGATGGCGGTCATGGTTTTTGTGCTCACTGCGGCGGCAGGTGGGTATCGAGGGCAAGCGGCCACGGCTGGCTGCGCTCGGTGCGGACGTAGCCGTTGCCGGTCATGCCGCCTTTGAGCAGGCGGTTGTAGCGTTTGGCGATATCGGGCGGGATTTTCAGCTTGATTTTGTACATGAGTTTTTCCCGCTCATTCGGGGTCTCCACGGCTTTCGGGGTGAATTGGGCGTCGCTCGCGATGTAGCTGATGGTGGCGGGGAAGACGGCGTTGATACCGTCCAGCACGATGCGCGCTTCGTCGCCGGTTTGCAGCGGTGCCATGGCGGCGCTTGGCAGGAAAAGGTTCATGCTGATGTCGCCGGAGTCAAGCAGGCTGATGACGCGGCTGCCCGCGCCGACGACGTTGCCCGGCTCGACCAGGCGGTATTCGACGCGCGCGGCCAGCGGGCTGCGCACGGTCATGTCGGCATCGGCGGCGGCGGCGGTGTCGGCGGTCGCTTTGGCACGGCGCACGCCGGCGGCGGCTTCTTTGGCTTGTGCTTCGACCTGGGCGACAGCGGCTTGCGCTTCGGCGCGTGCGGCTTCGGCGGCTTTGACGCTGGCAACGGCGCGCTGGTAGTCGGCTTCGCGTTTGCTGTATTCGGAGGCGGAGATAAGGTTGTCGCGGCGCATTTGCCGGGCGTTATCGAGTTCGAGTTTGGCGACTTTTTGTTGCTGGCGGTAGGCGGCGATTTCCGCTTCGGCGCGGGCGACGGTCTGTTTGGCCTGTTTGACGCCCGCTTGCGCGCGCTGCACGGTGTCTTCCGCGCCTTCGGTCGCGGCGCGGGCGGCGGCAAGTTGCCCCGCACTCTGGTCGCTCGCGAGTTCGACGAGAACGGCGTCTTTGGCGACTTCGTCGCCTTCGTTCACGTGCACAGTCTTGATGCGGCCCGGGTAGAGGGTGGCGACGTCGATGCGGTTCATTTCCAGGCGGCCATTGGAGGTGGCGATGTAGTCGGGCAGGGCGGCGGCTTCTTGCTGGCGCCACGCCCACCAGCCACCAGCGGCAAGGACGGCGACGAGCAGCAGATAGGCGAGTTTTCTCATGGGGTTCTCCTTAGATGAAAAGGGCGGTGAGCGCCCAGTCGATGCGTTCGGCGATGGCGGCGTCGCTCATCACGGCAGGGGCAAAGTCGGCAGCGATGATGTCCGGCAGGATGCCCGTCGCCTGCATGCGGCTGCCGATGAGCAGCGGTGCTGCAATCGCCCCCATCAGGAAGCCGCTGCGCTGTACGGTGGCGGCAGGTTTGAGCAGGCCGCGCCGTGCGGCGTTGTCGAGCAGGTTATAGAGCAGTTCGATATGGCGCGTGGCGTGCAAGCGGATGAAGTCGCGGATACCCGTCACTTCGGCGGCATCGGCGAAGATGTGCGAAACCCAATCGATGTTTCCCCGCACGAAGACGGCGAGGTAGGTGAGCATGGCTTGCAGGTTGTCGCGTTCGCTACGGCCGGGGCGGATGTGCAGACTGAGCTGGGCGAAGGCTTCGTCGTATTTGCGTTGCAGGACTTCGGCGATGTAGGCCTCTTTGTCGGCAAAGAGGTGGTGGAACATGCCCGGGCTGAGTCCCGCTTCGGCGGCGAGCAGGCGCACGGAAAGCTGGCGGTAGCCGTAGCGGGGGTAGAGGGTTTTGCCAGCGGCGATGAAAGCGTCGCGGGGATGGTTTTTTGCAGAGTCAGTCATAATTAGAGTCTTTGGACGAGTGTCCAAAGAGTATATGACGTGCTTGGACAGTTGTCCAATCCGCTATAATTTGCACATGACAACCGTCATCCCTACGACCGGAGGTGTTTTATGACAAAGAGTGCGTTGGAAGCGGAACTGCTACGCTGCGGCCTGCGCCGCTACTGGCAGGCATCGCAGGCGTATGTACGCAATGCCGTCACATTGCAGGTGCAGAAAGTAGGCGATGCGCCGTTTGGCCGCTCACATCTAGGCGGCGCAGCGGATTTACCGCATGTCTGGCCCTGGCCAATGCGTGGTGACACGCCACTATCGCTAGTCGCGCAAATAAACTTCGCTGACTGTCAGGGCTTCGACATGAACAGCATACTGCCGGAGCACGGCATGCTCTATGTCTTCTACGACTGCGTAGACGGCGGCTGGGGGAGCGAGCCGCAAGACCGCGACGGTTTCTGCGTGTGGTACTACGACGGCGATCGTGCCTTCCTGCGCCGCCAGGAATCCCCGTCAGAGCAGAGTTTTCCAGCAGCCGCACTGCGATGCGGCAGACGCTGGGAAATCCCCGACCGTGAATGCTGGCTGATGCGCGATTACTGGTGGGAAGACTTCGAGAATATCGCCTGGTGGGAACGCTGGGATAAATTTACCGGCGAAAAACGGCACAAACTGCTCGGCCATTCCGACAATATCCAGAGCGCGATGGAGCTGCAATGCCAGCTTGCCAGCCACGGTATTCCCTACCGCGCAGGGAGAGCGCAACAGGAAGAAGCCTTGACGGCAGGCGCTGCTGATTGGGTATTGCTGCTACAAATTGATAGCGACGAGCGCTGTGCGATGCGCTGGGGCAGAGGTAATGGACGCTTCTATGTGTGGATTCGCAAACAGGACCTCGCGGCACGTGATTTCAGCCGCTGCTGGGTAGTAGTGCAAAGTTCGTGAAGCCGCTTCACTGACTCATTTGCCGACATTCCGGAATCCAGGTTTTATCCCGCTTGGCGACACGCTAATAAAAAAGCCCCTGCAATGCAGAGGCTTTTTTACCGGATACAAAACCCAATCAATCGTCTAAATTCTCTTCAGCAATTGCCTGACTGAGCGCACTCAATAATTTCTCGCTGACCTGATTGACCATGCTGACTTCCCGAGCAATTGTTTGTCTTTCCAGCAGCAAATCAAAGGTCATTTGCAAAGCACCAAGAATAACTAGTCTCTCTAATGGTACTTTTGGATTATCGCGACGCATATCAGCGAGAGAAAGATTTAATTGCTCTGCTGCTTCAATCAACAAATCGCGTTCATGCGGTTCGCACATTAGCGGATAGGTATTTTCCAAAATCTGTAAAGTAACTTTCATCTTACTCATGATCCACCCCGCGAATCCGGTCAATCATTGCCTGCTTACGCATATTGCAGCGATCCAATTCTGCCTGCAAGGCATCATAAGCACGTTGATTCTCTTCCGCTTGCGCTTTTAATGCATCAGCATGGGCCGCAATCAAGGCTTCCTTTTCCGTTGCCCAATTCGCTTTTTCTTCATCATAACGATTGCGCCAGCGGGCATCGGCACTTTCCAAAGAGGCACGATATTCCTCGGCACGCTGTGCTTGTGCTTCCTGATGTTCCTGAATGCTTTGCTTATGGCTGGCATTGAGTTTTTCATAATCATCCTGTAATTGCCGATGCTCTTTATTAAGCGTCCGCCATGCTTTAAGCAAAATATTAGTTTGCTTTTCGACGCGTTTTAATTCGTCGATATGTAAACGTTCCTGAACTGGCTTCATGCGCATTCCCGTTTTTAAACTGAAAAATCATAATGACCAAAGTCATTACCTCTCTTTCATCTATACTACCATTTTCCAGAAGATACGGACAAAGCCATGACCACACAGCCTCATTACGACGCCCTTGAAGCCCTTATCCGTGAACGCGGCTGGTGGTTTGCCGCCAGCGAAGCGCACGGCATGCAAAGTGCCCTTGTCGCCTGCGGTAGTGGCGCGCGCTGGCCGGAAATCCTCTTTGCGCAAGGGGAAGTCGATGCACTCGCGCGCGAAGCATTCGACCGTCTTGCCGCGCAAATCGAAGAAACCCTCGCCGGTGAGGCGCTTGACTACCAACTGCTCTTGCCCGAAGAAGGCACTCTTGCTGCCCGCGCCGAAGCGCTCGTTGCCTGGGTGCAGGGCTTTAGCGTCGCCGCGCACTGGCTCAATCCCAAACTGGATGACGACTGCCGCGCCTTCCTTGCCGATCTTGACGAAATCAGCAAACTGGATGATCGCCTGTCAGACAGCGAAGAGAACCGGCAAATGCTCACCGGCCTCGAAGAACACTGCCGCATGGGCGCGCTAATGCTTTACGCCTACTGTCACCGCCATAACAAATAGCCTGCTAAAGAGGAGCACCACCATGACCACTTGGACCCGCGACGCCCGCTACACCCCGCTTACCGCCGCCACCCTCGCCCGCTACGAAGCCCTCTGCGCCGAAGCCGAGGCCAGCCCGTGGCGACAGCACTACCACATCCAGCCACCCGCTGGCCTGCTCAACGACCCCAACGGCTTCAGCTACTGGCAGGGCGCCTACCACCTCTTCTACCAATGGTTCCCGCTCGGCCCGGTGCACGGCCTCAAATACTGGCGCCACCTGAGCAGCACCGACCTCGTCCACTACACCGACCACGGCACCGGTATCGCCCCCGACAGTAACTGGGACAGCCACGGCGCTTACAGTGGCAGCGCCATCGCCGACGGCAACGAACTGCTCATCGCCTACACCGGCAACCACCGCGAAGCGGACTGGACACGCATCCCCTACCAACTCACCGCCCACCTCGATACGCACAACCACCTGCGCAAAGACGAACCCTTCCTCAAAGGCGCACCCGAAGGCTACACCGAACACGTCCGCGATCCGAAAATCTGGCGCGAAACAGACGGCAGCTACGGCATCATCCTTGGCGCGCAGCGCGCAGACCTGAGCGGAACCACGCTGTATCTCACCTCAAAAGACGCGCGCGACTGGCAACTGCATGGCGAAATCGATACCACCCAGCCCAGCTTTGGCTACATGTGGGAATGCCCCGACTACTTCCCGCTCGACGGCCACGACATCCTCACCTACTGCCCGCAGGGCCTGCCTGCCGATGGCGACAACTGCCGCAACCTCTACCAGAGCGGCTACCTCATCGGCCATTTCGACAAAACCACCTGCCGCTTCACGCATGACGGCTTCCGCGAACTTGACCACGGCTTTGACTACTACGCGCCGCAAAGCAGCCTTGGCGCGAACGGCGAACGCCTGCTCATCGCCTGGATGGGCCTGCCAGATACCACCTGCCCCAGCGCGCGCGACGGCTGGGCGCACTGCCTCACCCTGCCACGCGTGCTCACCGTCGAAAACGGCCAACTGCGCCAACGTCCACACCAGAACCTCGCCCAACTGCGTGGCAGTGGCGCACATGACGGTGTGCATTACGAACTCATCCTGGATAACCCCGACAACCAGCCCTTCATCCTCACCCTGCGCGCCTCGGCGCGGGAAAAAACCGTCCTCACCTACAACGGTGAAGCCGTCATCCTCGACCGCAGCCAGAGCGGTGCCCTGCCCGAACCCGAAAAAGACGCCCCCGGCAAAGGCGGGCACATCCGCCGCCTCGCTCTGCGCGACCTGCGCCGTCTGCAACTCTATTCCGACACCTCATCGCTGGAAATCTTCCTTAACGACGGCGAAGCGACCATGACCGCCGCCCTCTACCCTGCCCCGGACGCAACCGGCCTGCACATCGCTGCCGCCGATAGCGTCAGCATCACCACCTACCCGCTCAACAAAACATAAACCGCGTGGTTGACCTGCTTACGCTGCGCTGTCATTCCCGCACCATCAGGCAAAGGGTATAATCCGCGCCCGTCTCAACCAAGGGGAACACCATGTGCGGCATCGTCGGAATCGTCGGCAAACACTACGTCAACCAGGCGCTTTATGACGCCCTCACCGTCCTGCAACACCGTGGGCAGGATGCCGCCGGTATCGCCACCTGCGACGAAGACGGGCGCTTCTTCCTGCACAAAGACAACGGCCTTGTGCGCGACGTCTTCGACGAACGGGAAATGCGTCGTCTCGTAGGCTGCTTCGGCATCGGCCATGTGCGCTATCCCACCGCCGGTACATCCAGCGCCGCCGAAGCACAACCGCTCTACGTCAACTCACCCTACGGCATCGCCCTCGCCCATAACGGCAACCTCACCAACAGTGACGAACTCATCCGCGACATCTACGCCAGCGATCTGCGCCACATCAACACCCGCTCCGATTCCGAAGCCCTGCTCAACGTCTTCGCCCACGAACTGCAACGCCAGGCGCAACTGCGCCCTAACCCGGACGCCATCTTCACCGCTGTCGCCGCCACCCACCGCCGCGTGCGCGGCGCCTACGCCGTCGTCGCCATGATCAGCGGCTACGGTCTCGTCGCCTTCCGCGACCCGTTCGCCATCCGCCCGCTCATCTACGGCGTGCGCGACGGCGAAGACGGCCTCGAATACATGATTGCCAGCGAATCCGTCGCCCTCGAATCCCAGGGCTACAGCATCGTGCGCGACCTCGAACCGGGCGAATGCCTCATCATCACCGCCGACGGCAGCGTGCACCACCGCCAGTGTGCGGATGCGCCGAAACGCGTCCCCTGCATCTTTGAATACGTCTACTTCGCCCGCCCAGACTCCACCATCGACGGCATTAACGTCTATAAAGCCCGCCTGCGCATGGGTGAAAAACTCGCCGAACGCATCCGCCGCGAATGGCCGGAACACGACATCGACGTCGTCATCCCCATCCCCGACACCAGCCGCAGCTCGGCCATCGAACTCGCTGCCCACCTCGGTGTCAAATACCGCGAAGGCTTCGTGAAAAACCGCTACATCGGCCGCACCTTCATCATGCCCGGACAAAAACAGCGGAAAAAATCCGTGCGGCAAAAACTGAACGCGATGACCCTCGAATTTCGCAACAAAAATGTCCTCCTCGTTGACGATTCCATCGTGCGCGGCACCACCAGCGAACAAATCATCCAGATGGCGCGCGATGCAGGCGCGAAAAAAGTGTACTTCGCCAGCGCCGCACCGCCGGTCCGCTACCCGAACGTCTATGGCATTGACATGCCGACGCACAGCGAACTCATCGCCTACAAACTCGAAGAAAACGAAGTCGCCGCCGCCATCGGCGCCGACCGCGTCATCTACCAAACCCTGCCTGACCTCATCGACGCCTGCATGGACACCAAATACAGCCTACCGCAAGACTTCGACTGCTCCGTCTTCAACGGCTGCTACATCACTGGCGACATTGACGACGCCTACCTCGCCCGCCTCGAAGAAGCGCGCCGCGACAACAAAGCCTCGCGCAAAACGCCGATGGAAGAAGTGACAAACAACAATTAGGTACTGCCATGACTATGCTTCATTTCCTGCGAAATGCAGACATGCCAAAACACTCTCGCGACTTTTCTGTTGATATTACTCACGATCCTGAAAGTGGCTATTGGACAGCCGTTTGCGAAGCGCTCGGCATCGTCACCGAAGCAGAAAACTACGAAGCCCTGACAGCACGAGTCTGGACGGTTGCGCCGGAAATGTATGAACTGTGCGGCTACGGCACAGCTGACGACCACTTTCACTTTCACGATTGAAACACCATGCGCCTGCATTACTCCCAACACGCGACCGCCTCCTACCAGGCATTGCTCGCCCTCGAAGCCAGCCTCAAACTGGATAATCCCCTCAAAGACCTCATCAAAATCCGCGTCTCGCAAATCAACGGCTGCGTCTTTTGCGTTGATATGCACGTCAAAGAAGCCAAACTGCACGGTGAGCGCGAACTGCGCCTCTACCACCTGCCCGTCTGGCGCGAATCTGCCCTGTTCAGCGACAAAGAACGCGCCGCGCTGCAATGGGCGGAAACCCTCACCCGCCTGGCTGACCACCCTGTCAACGATGCCGACTACGCTGCCGTGCGCACCCATTTCGACGAAGAAGAACTGGTCGCCCTCACCCACGTCATCAACACCACCAACACCTGGAACCGCCTCAACGCCGCCTTCGCCACCCCCGCCGGGGGGATGGATAACATCATGGGGCTGGACAAGGCAGGACTGAAATAACCCCACCGCAACAGGAATCCCCCATGAAAAAACCAACCGCCAACCACCCTGCCCTCGCCGACTTCCGCACCATCGTTGGCAAACGCCACACCATCACCGACCCGGCAAAAACCGTGCCCTACCGCAAAGGCATCCGCTACGGCGAAGGCGACGTGCTTGCCGTCGTCCAGCCACAAACCCTCTACCAACTCTGGAAAATCGCCGAAACCTGCGTTGCGCACGACCTCATCATCATCATGCAGGCAAGCAACACCGGCCTCACCGGCGGCTCCTCCCCCTACGGCGACTACGACCGCCCTGTCGTCCTCGTCTCCACGCGCCACCTGAAAGGCATCCGCCTCATCGAAAACGGCGAACAGGCCATCGCCCTGCCCGGCGCCACCCTCTACGAACTCGAAGACGCCCTCGCCGCCATTGGCCGTGAACCGCATAGCGTCATCGGTTCCTCCTGCATTGGCGCCTCCATCATTGGCGGCATCTGCAACAACAGCGGCGGCGCGCTCATCCATCGCGGCCCCGCCTACACCGAAATGGCCGCCTACGCCCGCCTGAACGAAAACGGCGAACTCGAACTCATCAACCACCTCGGCCTTGACCTCGGCAGCCACCCCGAAGCCCTGCTCAACCGCCTGCAAAACGGCGACTACACGGACGCCGACATCCTGCCCGCCAGTGGCCAAACCTCCGACCACGAATACCAGACCCGCGTGCGCGACATCGACGCCGACACCCCCGCGCGCTACAACAACGACGGCCGCCGCCTCTTTGAGGCCTCCGGCTCGGCCGGCCGCCTCATCGTCTTCGCCGTGCGCATCGACACCTTTGCCAAACCCGCGCGCCAACAAACCTACTACATCGGCGCCCACGACCCCGACACCCTCACCGAGCTGCGCCGCCACATCCTCGGCACCTTCAACAACCTGCCCGTCTCCGGCGAATACATGCACCGCGACTGCTACGACATCGCCGAACGCTACGGCCGCGACACCTACCTCGTCATCGACCGCCTTGGCAGCAAACACATCCCGCGCTTCTTCCGCTGGAAAAACACCTTCGACCGCTGGGCAGCCAAACTGCACCTGCCGGCAGCAAGTAGCGACCGCCTGATCCAGTGCATCACCGACGCCCTGCCCTCGCACCTGCCCGCCTTCATGCGCGACATGCGCGCCAAATACGAACACCACCTCATCCTGAAAATGGCCGATGGCGGCGTGGACGAAGCTGCCGCCTACCTCGACGAATACTTCAGCGCCCACCCCGAACGCGGTGCCTACTACGCCTGCAACGGCGCCGAAGGCGCACAGGCGACCCTGCACCGCTTCGCCGCTGCCGGTGCCGCGAACCGCTACCACGCCGTACACGGCAAACAGGTCGGCGACCTGCTCGCGCTCGACATCGCCCTGCGCCGCAACGAACGCGACTGGTTCGAACGCCTGCCGCCGGAAATCGACCAGTACATCGCGCACAAACTCTACTACGGCCACTTCTTCTGCCACGTCATGCACCAGGACTACATCCTGAAACCCGGCACCGACGCCGCTGCCGTCAAACACCTGCTGCTTGACTACCTCGACGGCAAAGGCGCGGAATACCCGGCAGAACACAACGTCGGGCACCTCTACCACGCCAAAGAAGCGCTGGCAGACTTCTACCGCGCACAAGATCCGACCAACAGCCTCAATCCCGGCATCGGCAAGACTACGAAGAAAAAATACTGGGTGGAAGACGGCTGTGGCTGCGGCGGACACTGAACCAACCCACAAAAAGCCGGACACGATCCGGCTTTACTTTGCCTTGATGGCCGCCAAGCGGGATAAATACTGGACTCGCAAGCCGCCGCCAAGCGGGATAAATACTGGGCTTACGAGCCGCCGCCAAGCGGGATAAACACTGGGCTCGCAAACCGCCGCCAAGCGGGATAAACACTGGGCTCGCGAACCGCCGCCAAGCGGGACAAACACTGGGCTCGCAAACCGCCGCCAAGCGGGATAAATACTGGGCTCACAAACCGCCGCCAAGCGGGATAAACACTGGGCTCGCAAACCGCCGCCAAGCGGGA